>JBAROI010000071.1:0-7661 GCA_049642015.1 Candidatus Omnitrophota bacterium
TCGCATACGCCATAGGGGTAGAAAAAGGCAAGCGCTTCAGGGCCAAAGAGTATGTGGAAAGAGCCGAACCTGAGACACAAACTATTGTAAATAAAGAAGTTACGACTACGGCGAAAGCCAGCAGGCCCGCCGAAAAGGCACCGGAAGAGCCGGTCAAACCGCCGGAAAAATCCCCTGGAGCGATCTACAGGATCCAGCTTGCGTCCTTCAGGGACCTGGCAATGACCAAGCGGGAGATCGAAAAACTCAAAAAGAGGGGATTTGACGTTTCTTTCGAAAAAAAAGGGTCCTGGTATCAGGTTTACGCCGAAGGATATGGAAGCATGGAGGAAGCAAGAAAAGCAAAAAAAGAGCTTGCCAAATACTATGAAGACTGTTATATAAGAAGAACTAAGTAAGGACATAAAAGGAGATAATCATGACACAGCATCCAAGTTTGAAATCGGGAAGCGAAGGAAAATTCCGTTCGGTTTTAAAAAGGTTTGAGAGATTAAAAGAACTGATCGAGACCGAGAAATGGACTGAAGCGAAAGATTCGATCTTTCATTTACCCAAGGTAAAAAGGATCAAGTTCAAGATCAAGAAAGTTAAAGCCGCTGAGGAAGAAGCTGTTCCCGTAGAAGGCGCTGCGCCCGCAGAAGGTGCTGCTCCCGGTGCCGAAGGCGCTCCCGCTGGTGGCGCGGCCGCCAAAGAAGGCGGTGCTCCTGCCGGAGAAGCTGCGCCGTCCGGAGGAAAAAAGCAAGAGAAGAAAAAGTAAACTTCCGCTGTTGTCATTCCGCGCTTGACGCGGAATCTGACATAGATTCCCGCGTTCGCGGGAATGACATTTAGGGAAAAAATGATATCTTTTGAAGATTTTAAAAAGCTGGATTTGCGCATAGCCGAGATAATAGATGTCAGCGAACATCCAGATGCGGATAAACTTTACGTTTTGAAGATCCGTTTGGACGATGAGACAAAACAGATAGTCGCAGGGATACGTTCGTCCTACGATGCGGGATCTTTAAAAGGGAAAAAGATCGCTGTCGTCAACAACCTGGAGCCTGTGATGATCCGGGGAGAAGAATCCAACGGCATGCTGCTCGCCGCCAGCAATGAAGGCGGTCCTGTAATTCTTGTGCCCGAACGTGATGTTCCATCCGGCGCACAGATCAGCTGATAGCATGGATGCAAAAGGCGTTACCGCACAACAGATGGCCGAGATCGACAGGCGGGCCCAGGAGGAATACGGAATTTCCCAGGCCACGTTGATGGAGAACGCCGGGCGCTCCGTGGCCGAAGTCATCCTTTCAGAAGATCCTTCCATAGAGAACGAACGAATAGCAATAATATGCGGAAAGGGAAATAACGGCGGAGACGGTTTTGTCATCGCGCGCCTCCTGGCGGAAAAGTCTCCGGAACGGTTGACCGTCTACGTTTCGGATCAGGAACATATAAAGCAGGGCGCGGCATCCGGCAATTTCCAGGCAGTCCTGGATATGGGAATCGAAATGTTTCCCCTCAAGGATCTCATTTCGGAAGGAAAGATCGCGGCTGATTATACAATAATCGTCGATGCGTTGTACGGGACCGGATTTAAAGGGGAAATGCCGGAGGAACACAGCCGGATAGAGGCGATATTGAACGCGTCTAACCCAAAACGATACGCCGTGGATATCCCATCCGGGCTGGATTCTACGACCGGCGAAGCGGCGAAAAACTGCTTTAAAGCTGATAAGACCATCACCTTCGGCCTTCCAAAAAAAGGTTTTTTCTCAGGCAACGGCCCCGAAGTTTGCGGTGAAATAGTCGTCAAGGACATCGGCTTTCCGCCATCTCTTCTTGAGGAATACACTTAAAGGTCGCATCTCTTAATCCTTATTCCTGAATCCTGAACACTAATTGAGCCCCACTTTTGCCTTTTCCCGACTTATGTGCTATATTTTACAGCGATATGAAGAAAGTGCGCGTAAATCTGGCCGGAAGAAGCTATAACGTAACGATAGGCTCGGGCGCGATCGGCAGCCTCTCGGGACTTATTGGATCGATGAAGTTCACCGGTCCCGTAGTTGTTATAACTGATAAAGTTATCACATCGAAGCTCAAATCAAGCATACAATCCGTTCTGAAACAGTTACCCGGCGATTTTTATACGGTTGTCGTTCCTGCTTCAGAAAAGTCGAAATCCCTGGGTATTTACAGGGAAACGATGCACAAGATCAGCAAAAAGACGAAAACTCACCGGCCGATGATCATAACTCTTGGCGGAGGCGTAGTAGGCGACCTTGGCGGTTTCGTTGCCGCGACTTACCGGCGCGGGGTGCCATACATTCAGATCCCCACGACGCTTCTTGCCCAGGTCGATTCTTCTGTGGGAGGCAAGGTGGGTATAGATCTTCCGGAGGCCAAGAACCTTGTAGGGGCCTTCTACCAGCCAAAGGCCGTGCTTATGGACCCGGACGTGCTCCGGACGCTTCCCAAGAAACAGGTCCGCAGCGGCCTGGGGGAAATAATTAAATACGCCATCATTAAAAGTCCCTCGCTTTTTGAGTTTTTGGAAGACAACGTTAAAAATTTCCTTCTTCTCAAGAAAAGGACTCTTGAAAAAGTCATCTACGAATGTGTGGCTATAAAAGCGAGGATCGTCGAAAAGGATGAATACGACAATAAAGGCGTGCGGATCGTGCTCAATTTCGGCCATACACTGGGACATGCCATAGAGGCCGCTTCGGGGTATTCCGGGGAATATGGTCACGGGGAATCTGTGGCGATAGGGATGCTCCTCGCCGGCGAGATCTCCATGCAGCTCGGCATGCTCAAAGAGAAAGACCTCAAAAGAATAAAGGGCCTCATAAAGAAGGCGGGCCTGCCTGACAGTATACGCGGCATATCCGCTAAGGATATATTGAATTCCTACGCATACGATAAAAAGTTCACAACAGGCGCCAACCGGTTTGTTTTGCCTAAAAGAATAGGTTCCGTTGAGGTCGTCGAAGAAATACCGGAACTGCTCGTAAAAACCGTTCTGAAAAGTTATGTCGACTAAGAAAATAGCCTCTCTACATGTCTCTTCATCCCGCAAGGTTCAATTGATCGATATTACATCTGATGTATCTGATTTTGTAAGAAAAAGCGGAGTGTCTGACGGCGTCTGTTTCGTGTACGTGCCCCACACGACAGCGGGCGTTACCGTAAACGAAAATGCCGATCCAGATGTCGTTTCCGATATCATTATGGGGCTGGATCACGTTGTCCCTTCAGGGCTCGGATACAGCCACTCTGAAGGAAATTCTCCCGCGCACATCAAATCGTCTATCATGGGATGCTCTCAAAGCGTTTTTGTGAGCGGGGGCAAACTCAGCCTCGGGACTTGGCAAGGCATATATTTCTGTGAATTTGACGGACCGCGAAGCCGCAAGGTGCACCTGAAAGTGATCGAGGGTTAGGATGAGTGAACATACTATAGAGCTCAGGGTGAGATACGAAGAAACCGACCAGATGGGCGTTGCGTACTATGCCAACTACCTGGTGTGGTTCGAGATCGCCAGGACGGAATTTTTCCGGGCAAAGGGGATAGTATACCGCCAGATCGAGGAAAAGGATAAGATATTTCTTCCCGTAGTCGAAGCGTACTGTCGCTACAGGTCGCCGCTGAGATATGACGATCTTGCGACCATTACCACAAAAATAGCCGAGACAGGCAATTCCCGGATATCATTTGATTACGAAGTAAAAAAAGGTGAGAATGTTGTAGCGACAGGAAAGACAAAACACGCCTTTATCAATGAAAAAGGAAAACCGATTCCGGTACCCGCCAAAGTGAAAAATGCCCTCATGGACTAACGCAGTTTTATTCGTATTCTTTATCTTTTGCGTTAGTCCATGAGGGCTAACGTAGCCTTAATTCGTATTCTTTATCGTCTGCGGTAAGTTTAACTTTATTGGGAAGGATCTTTTGGACCTTAAAACCACGGACCGTTTCGCCCTCCGTGTACAAGTCACCGTCTAATATTGCCTGAGGGTTCGTGGGGGCGTACATGATGCCGCTTAGAGTGGGAAGCTGACGCGTTTGCCCGCGAAGCGGAGCGGGTTCCCGCCATGTAACGGGTTCTTCGTCAGGCTGTTTCTTCACGACCGGAATGTATTCAGGTTTTTTAGTTTCCGCTTCAGCTTCGGGAGGAGTCGGCGTTACTTTTGAGGCTGGTTCGACCTGTTCAATTTTTTTCTGTTCAGCGCCGCGCTTTATCGGCTCAGGCGCTTTCTGGGGCATGCTTGTCCGTGATGTCATTAAAAACAACGTCGTGCCCCCCAAGAGGAGGACAACGCCCAGAGCGCCGAGTATAGCAATAAGACGCCTTTTATCCGCGACGCTGGACTTCTTCATTTTCTCTTCCACGATCATTGTGTCGAGATACTTTTCGGGATTCTTTTCCAGCGATATCGCATCAACAGGCTTGTCCGTTTTTCCCTTGCGCGAACGTTTTGCCTGAGCTTTTTTTAATGCGTCAGAGATAATGCTCATAATGAGTTTAAAGTGAAATGGCCTTCCAGTTCTTCGGTACTCCTGCGGACAATATCCTGTCCTATACAGTAAGCCCCCTGTACGTATCCCATAAGAAGGGATTTATCACATACTACATTGATAAGACGGGGTATGCCCCCGGAATATGAATGGATTATTTCCATAGTTTCGGGAGCAAACGACAGCCTTCCGGGAGAACCTGCTACTGTCAGGCGGTGATTTATGTATTGCGGGATCTCTTCCCGCTCAAGAGCTTTTATATGAAAACGGATGCTGATCCGCTGACGCAACTGTTCAAGCCCGGGAGAATTAAGCTTATCCCTAAGTTGCGGCTGTCCGACAAGGACTATTTGCAGAAGCTTCTCCTTTTCGGTTTCCAGGTTAGAAAGCATTCTTATGGTTTCCAGTGTCGAAAGCCGGAGGTTTTGCGCCTCGTCGACGATCAGCACGGCGTTGTTTCCCCGCGAGAGCTGGTCCAGCAAGAAAACGTTCAGCGCTTTTATGAAAGCCACTTTGTTGCGGCGGGGAGGGTTGATGCCGAAATCTTCCACGATCGCTTCAAGGAGCTGCATTTCCGGGAGATTTGAATTGAAAATGATCGAAGTTTTTGTTCTTTCGTCAAATTGATTAACAAGAGCGCGGCAAAGGGTTGTCTTGCCGGCGCCGATCTCGCCGGTTATCTCAAGAAATCCTTTTCTTTGTTCGATGCCGTACAAAAGGTGGTTAAGGCCTTCTTTATGGGTACGACTGAGGTAAAGGAAGCTCGGGTCGCTGGTAACGTTAAAGGGATTTTCTTTAAGTTGGTAATATTCCTTATACATGGTTAAAACATCCTTTTTATTAATTATACCTGCAAATATACAAAAATCAACATATTTTGTCTTGCATTTAAAGGGTAGGTAATGTATATTATAGGGCGATATGATGATGTGGCAGGGCATAGACCAGAGAAGATTCCCGAGAGTTAACTATAAATGCCTGATCCGTATGTCGAGAGGCGGACACGAAGAGGTCATCGAGACGTTTACGGAGAATATAGGCGCCGGGGGCATTTGCGTATCGATTGATGTGGGTTTTGAGCTGTTCGACACCGTAGTCCTCGAGGTCTATTTGACCGAGGGAGAAGAACCGATCCATTGCAAAGGGTCGATCGTCTGGGTTGTTATGAGGCGCCCTGTCGTCAAAACCGAGAAAGCCAAATATGATACCGGGATAGAGTTTATCGATATCCCGGAAAACGATCGTGAGAGGGTGTCCATGCTCGTAGATGAGATAATTAAGGCTGAAGCTTGACAACGAAAAAGTAGCATGATATACTTCAGGTAATTATTTATAATGTGTATAAATAGGAGGAGGTGAAAGAGAAATATGAAGACTGCAAAGATTTTATTTGTTTGTGTACTTATCGTAGCCATGGTAGGGATAGCTACTCAGGCTTATGCGCAGGATCCTGCTAAGAAACTCGGCAGGGGCCTGGCGAACGTGGTGACTGGGTGGGTGGAACTTCCCAAAAACATCTATGATACAAGTGTGGAAGAAAATATCCTTTCTGGCCTTACGATGGGATTGGCGAAAGGTATTGGTATGACAATAGTCAGAACGGGTGCTGGCGTTTATGAAACTGTAACATTCCCGTTTCCGATACCCGAAGATTATCAGCCGGTTCTTGAACCAGAATTTGTTTTCAGCGAATAATTACAACGGTGTTTGAAATGTTCAATAGAAAGGGAGCGATTTTACATCGTTCCCTTTCTGTTTTTTAGCCTACTTGTTGCGTCATCTTATTTAATTGATCTAGATGTCAGAGAAAAGAAAATACATGCGGTTTAACGTGTTTCTGGACGCTTTATGTCGGATAGGCGATACGTTAAATAAATTAAAGGTCAATGATTTCAGTCGTGAAGGTGCAGGGCTGTTAAGTAGAGATTATATTCCTGCCGGCGAGAATATCGAGATGGAGTTAAATATTCCCGGCGACAATATTCCTATTACGATTATCGGCGAAATAGTATGGACAAGAGATACCGCCCACGGCGATACGCCGCATAAGTGCGGTTTGAAGATCAAGAAAATAGCTAATTCCGACAGAAACCGGATACTTGATCACATTTATAAGAAAATGGAGGGAAGATGAGTCCGAACGAAGAACAAAATAAGAAAGAAGAAGAAGTAAAGCAGGAAGCGGCGCCTAAAGAAGAAGCGCCTAAAGAAGAAGCCCCCAAGGAAGAAGCCCCCAAGGAGGAGGCCCCCAAAGAGGAAGCCCCCAAAGAGGAAGCGCCCAAGGAGGAGGCTCCCAAAGAGGAAGCCCCCAAAGAGGAAGCGCCCAAGGAAGAGGAGCCTGTTAACAAGGCTTTCACCCCAAAGAGCACAAAGCCACAGAAACCAACGGATTGTGCCGGCTGCGGCAAAGCCTTAAGAAAGAGGCTTTGGCACTATAGGGAGGATGCCTTCTATTGCACAAAGGCTTGTTATAAGCGCAAGGCCGAAGAAGATCGAAAAAAGGCCGAAGAAGCGCGGAAAAAAGCCGAGGAAGAGGCGAAAGCGGCAGAGGAGCAAGCGAAAGCCGCCGACACCGCGCAAGCTAAAGAGGAGAGTCCAGAAGGAGCCGCGAACGAAGTGAGCGAAAAAGAGGCAAAAGCCGCGGAGCCTGAAGAAAGCGTAGAAGCGCCAAAATTGACTGAGGAGCAAAAACCAGCGGACGAAGCGCCTAAGGCAGAAGGCCAGGAACCGGCTTAAAAGCCTACCTTAAGATCATGCCTAAGAAAATTCTCGTAAGCAGTTGCCTTACCGGGAAAAAATGTTCTTATGACGGGAAAACCCGCACCAACAATAGAATAATAGAGCTATGCGTGCGCCGGGGCTGTATCGACGTGTGCCCTGAGATAGAAGGCGGCCTGGGGTGTCCGAGGGAAAGACATGAAATAGACGGCGGCGATGGCGCAGATGTCCTGGAAGGCAGGGCGCGTGTTATATCGCTCTCGGGCAGCGACCACACGGAAAACTTTTTAAAAGGCGCGGAAGCCACCCTCAAAAAAGCGCTTGAAAACGGTGTCTCCCTTGCGATAATGAAAGCGCGCAGTCCTTCGTGCGGCGCGCACAAAATTCATTCGGGCAAATTCGATGGAACTTTAAAGAGCGGATCAGGCGTTACGACTGCTCT
>JBAROI010000077.1:0-2635 GCA_049642015.1 Candidatus Omnitrophota bacterium
GATATTAACGAACCGGTGAACCTGGGCAATCCACATGAAATGAGCATTCTTGATTTTGCCAGGAAGATAAAAGAGATAACAAACTGCAAAAGCGAGATCGTCTATGAGGACCTTCCGGTGAACGACCCCAAGGTCAGAAGGCCGGACATCGCCAAGGCGAAAGAGAAGCTCGGATGGGAACCCAAGGTCGGCGTGGATGAAGGACTTAAGAGGAGTATCGAGTGGTTCAGGGAGTATTATGCATAGGCCGCACGGCGGAAAATTAGTTAACAGAACACTTGACGAGAAGCGGGCTGGAGAGCTGAAGGGCATGGACGGCAAGCTCCCGGAAATAATCCTATCTCACGAAAAGGTCCAGGACGTTTTTAATATAGCGTACGGCGTGTATAGCCCGCTTGAGGGATTCATGAGTGAGGAGGACTACAAAAGCGTGATAATACGGTCCCGCCTGGCCAGCGATCTGGCCTGGACTATACCTGTTGTGCTCGATGTTGATAGTAAAACGGGAAAAAAATTTAAGCACGGGGATAGCGTCCTTCTCAAGGAAGAAAGCGGTCAGGTTGTCGCTTGTTTGACCGTCTGGGACGCATACAGCTATGATAAGACGGAATACGTGAAAAGCGTTTTCGGGACCGACGATCCCGAACATCCGGGAGTCAAGAAGATACGTGAAATGAAGGACATGCTTGTCGGGGGTGTGATCGATCTAGTAAAAGAGCCGGGAAATTCCTTCACGCAGTATACGCTGCAACCGAAAGAGACCCGCGTGCTTTTTAGTGAAAAAGGATGGGTAGATATAGCGGGGTTCCAGACGCGTAACATCCCACACATGGGACACGAGTATGTCCAGAAAACCGCCCTTTCTTTTGTAGACGGCATTTTCATTAACCCGGTTATCGGAAAAAAGAAACCGGGAGATTTTAAGGATCAGGTCATTCTGGATGCGTACGATGCCCTGATCAAGCATTATTTTCTGAAAGAAAGGGCTGTCATGTCTGTTCTTTTGACCGAGATGCGTTACGCAGGACCAAAAGAGGCGGTGCTTCACGCTATCGTCAGAAAAAATTTCGGCTGCACTCATTTCATTGTTGGAAGGGACCACGCGGGCGTTGGAGATTATTATCCGCCTTTTGCCGCGCATGAAATATTTGAGCACTTTCCGGACCTGGAAATAATACCCATATTTTTCAGATCGTTTTTTTACTGTAAAAAGTGTTCAAGTATAGCGAACGATAAGACCTGTCCGCATGGGGATAAAGAAAAGGTTAATTTTAAAGGTACGGAGATTAGGAAAATGCTGCAAGACGGTCAGATTCCTCCAGAGAGCATGATACGGGCAGAAGTGACAAAAGTAGTGCTTG
This sequence comes from Candidatus Omnitrophota bacterium, assembly GCA_049642015.1. Taxonomy (GTDB): domain Bacteria; phylum Omnitrophota; class Gorgyraeia; order Tantalellales; family Tantalellaceae; genus JBAROI01. The sequence continues at coordinate 1,362 of JBAROI010000077.1, forward strand.
CACATAAGCATCCGTTTGTGGAATAAGGAGCAGGAGTATGAAGGGATTTACGATATGGTTTACAGGGCTTTCAGGGTCGGGCAAGACGACGTTGGGCCAGATCATCGCGAACTGGCTTAAAGAGGCGGGCCATAAAGTAGAAGTACTTGATGGCGATACCATCAGGACCAATCTTAGTAAGGGGCTGGGATTCAGCAAGGAAGGCCGCGACGCGAACATAAAAAGAGTGGGATTTGTCTGCGACCTCCTTACGAGGAACGATGTTATCACGATCGCGGCCTGCATATCGCCCTACAGGGCGGCCAGGGATTTTAACAGGAAAAGAATAGGTAGATTCTTCGAAGTGTACGCGAAATGCGACCTGAAGGAATGCATAAAACGGGACCCCAAGGGCAATTACAAGAAGGCCCTGGCCGGTGAGATAAAAAATTATACCGGGATAGACGATCCCTACGAAGAACCGCTCAATTCTGAAGTTGTGGTAGAGACGGATAAAGGAACTCCGGAAGAATGTGCGCGTAAGATAATGAAACGCCTGGAAGAGTTGGATTTTCTCGAAGAGAAAGAACTCGAGGTTTCCAGGGAAGAAGAAGAAAAAATCAAAGCAAAGCTGAAGAAGCTCGGCTATTTATGAGGGGAGAAACATGGATACCAGATTGCGGTCAATAGGGAAGTCAGCTACCTGGAGAATAATCAGCATAGTTGTTCTGGTAGCAGTATCCTATCTTATTACCGGGGACGTAAAGAAGACAACGAGTATTACGGTTGTCTTTCAGGTAATTTTAGCTGTATTGTATTATGTACATGAACGGGTCTGGACGAAGATTTCATGGGGAAGGCCGAACGAAGGAGAAAGGTAATGGGCAAGAAAAAAGCGTTGATAACGGGAATAACGGGACAGGACGGAAGTTATCTTTCCGAGTATCTGCTTGAGCAGGGATATGAGGTCCACGGCATGATAAGAAGAGTGGCGCTGGAAGACCCGAGGCACCAGTTATGGCGCGTGCGCAATATCACGGACAAGCTAAACCTGCATTGCGGTTCGTTGGAAAGCTACGCGAGCATTTTCAATGTAGTGAATGAAGTCCAGCCTGATGAGTGTTACCACCTCGCGGCGCAGAGTTTTGTTGGATACTCTTTCGAGGACGAGTTCTCCACGTTGAACACCAACATAAACGGGACGCATTACGTCCTTTCGGCGATCAGGAACAGATGTCCGAAATGCAGGGTTTATTTCGCGGCTTCGAGTGAAATGTTCGGCAAGGCCGAAGAAG
>JBAROI010000028.1:0-2895 GCA_049642015.1 Candidatus Omnitrophota bacterium
GCTTGCAGGCACTTCTTCCCCACCGGGATAAAAGCTGCCAGCGAGAAGTGTCGGACAAGATCTTTCAACGAAAAACTTTTCATCATTATTGAAGAGACTTCAAGGGGAAACCTGATATAAGGTACGCCGTATTCTTTGGCAAGTCTTATCGTCAATCTCAGAATATCCGGAAACATATGCACGTGTTCGTGGCCGTCCAGGTGAGTCACTTCCAATCCCGCATCACGGACTTTCTTTATCTGACCTGAAAGTTCCGCGTAGATCTCGTCTAGATCCACTTTTCCCAGGAAATACCGCATGGCAAGATCCCTGTAACTTTCCGCGAATGTGCCGCACGGTCCGGTAAGCGTTAGATGGACCCCGGCGTCCTTTTTTCCTATTTCCCGCAGCATACTCGCCGCTTCATCAAAACGCGCGCCGCGTGTCATTAAACTTACGCCGGTAATGCTGCCTGCGAGAAAACATTCTTTCGCGGCTTCGTTTATGGCGTCGGAAAATCCGACATCATCTGCGTTTATGATCAAAGATTTCATGGCTCTTTACCTTTATCATGTCAAGAAACGTGGCCCAGATGACGGGGATCCTTGCGATATAAGATTTTCCGCCTGTCCTTGTATGGAAAACCAGGGGATACTGGAGAACTCTGCCGTCTTTCTTTTTCGCGTGCAGGAAAAGCTCTACGTCGATAAAGGGGCTTTTAGATATGAATTTTATGTCCTTTACCAGATCTCTTTTAACTATCTTGTATCCTGAATTTATGTCTTTTATGTGCAGCCCGAAAAGGATCTGGACAAGAAAATTATACACGGTCGTGATTATTCTCCTCTTCAGGCTTTCCCCCTTTTTGACCCTGCTGTATCCGGTGACAATATCGGCCTGTTCGATCATGGGAAGGGACGCCTTTATGTCTTCCACGCTGACGGGCATATCCGAATCCATGTACAGGATCACGTCCTTTGAGGCCTGTTTGAACCCTTTCGCGAATGCCCCGCCGAATTTGCTGTTTTCCTTCATGTGAAACGCCTTTACATCGCCGCTTTCTCCGGCAAGATCATCGATCATTTCGCCGCTCCCGTCAGTCGAGGCATCGTCAACAATGACTATCTCGTAATCATCGGCCAACTCTCCCGCAATGCCTCTCAACTTCTCAATAACGTTAAGGATGTTATCCTTCTCGTTAAACATCGGAAGCACAAATGATACGCTGTGTTTATTACCCATTTTCGATCCTTACGGCTTATTCGTAAAAAGCACTTTTTTCCCTGACTGAAGCAGCGGCTCAGAAACCAGGTCAGGCTTATGCTCTTTCAGCTGGTTGTAATGCTTGCGCTGTATTATACACCAGACCCTTTCGTCCCTGGAAACAAAATCGACAAGGTCCGGGTACGGATGAATATCGACGACATCCGTCCTGTCGGTATAAAAAGCTATACCTCTCCTGTGGTCGTCCTCACCGCCCAGGGGCTCCCCCGGATCCGCAAGTTCTTTGAACTTTAGCGACAGGGTTTTACTGGATTCGACTTTCTCGATCGCGGGAAGGACAGCCCCGTTTAAAAACACAAGGAAAACCATTACCGTGGCAATTACAGAATAGAACGCGTAAGCCCTCTTATCCCGCATGAAAAACGCGAGAGAAACAAGGACGCCGAAAACAAAAACCGCCCCGCTTACCAGCGTTCCCGTGACAGCGTACGGATATCTGTATCTAGTGAGGAAATAAAACCCGGCAACGGCCAGCACGCTGAAAGCGGCAAGAAGAAAATACGAAACGTTCATGAACTTCTTCAGCGTCCGGCTCTCTCCCTTTCCGGTTATAAAGACCTCCCAGAACCTGCCTGTCACGATCGCCAGGACCGGAAAAAGAGGAAAAATATAAGTAACCAGCTTGGTCCTTGAAACGGAAAAGAAGAGGAACACTACCAAAAACCACAGCGATAAAAATAACTTATGCGCTTTAAAGCCGGATGTAAAACTGTCGTGTTTGTACATATACCATGCGCCGAACAGTGAAAAGAAAGTCCAGGGGAAAATCCCCCCTAAAACAATGGGAATATAAAAAAACGGCGACGTACCTATTCGGTGTTCCGGTTCAAGGAACCTTGTGATATTGTGCACCCCGAAGAATTCGCTTATAAGGGCGTTCCCGTACATTTGCACCATCGCGGCATACCACGGAAGGGCTATAACAAGAAAAATTATTATGCTTGATCCCACGGGGACATTCTTGACGCCTGTCCACTGCCTGCTGACCGTAAGATAGAGCGCGATCACGACAAGCGGTATAAACGCGCCTATAGGCCCCTTTGTAAGTACCGCCAGAGCGATCGCCGCGGAAGACGCCAGGTACCAGACCTTTCTCCTTCCGGTCCATCCAAGAATGAAGAACAAAAAGCCGTACAAGATGAAAACAGCCAGGGCTATATCGGTAACGCACGCCCTGGATAAAATAAGATATTCGGCGCTCACCGCCATGACCAAGCCCGATAAAAAAGCGCATAGCTCTGAAAACAACACCCGGCCCAGGAAAAAGATGCCCAGAACGCCCAAGATGCCGAAAACGGCTGACGGAAACCTGGCCGCGAACTCATTGATCCCGAATGCCATGTAACTTAAACGCACGAACAGATAATAGAGGATGGGTTTTTCGAACTGGGGTTTGCCGAATATCATGGGAGTGCCCCAGCTGCCGGATGTGAGCATTTCTTTCGCCGTCTGGGCGTAAAACGTTTCGTCCGGTTCTGTCAGGGCCATGTTCCCGAGCGCAAACAGAAACAGGAAAAGACAAACTGCCAGCAATATGATCACGTACCGCGATCCACCCATCAGGCCATACTCCTGAGTCTCTTGACCCTTTCCTGCACAGGCGGATGAGTAGAGAAAAGATTGGCTACAAAA
>JBAROI010000034.1:0-3587 GCA_049642015.1 Candidatus Omnitrophota bacterium
TCATTGTGAGAAGTTCAAACAATTTCGGGCCTTTTCAATCTCCTGAACAGATAGTGCCGCTTTTCATAACGAACATTCTGCGAGGGGGAAAAGTGCCGCTTTACGGCGACGGCGGAAATGTCAGGGACTGGCTGTTTGTCCGGGATAACTGCGTGGGTATCGACCTTATATTGCACCGCGGCAAGCCCGGGGAGGTTTATAACATCGGCGGAGGAAACTGCATCAGCAATCTGGAATTGACCGAAAATGTTTTAGCGATAATGGGAAAGGGAAAAGAGTCTATTCAGTTCGTCAACGACCGCCCGGGACACGACAGGCGTTACGCGCTTGATTCATCAAAGATCAAAAGCCTGGGCTGGGCCCCGGAATCTGATTTTAAAAAGAGCCTCGAGGATACGATCAATTGGTACAAGGATAACGAGGATTGGTGGGCGTCGCTAAAAGACAAAGCGGAAATTATTGAATGGTAATGAAGATATTGATCACCGGTTCAAGCGGGATGCTGGGGACGGAGCTTTGCGGAGTTCTTGGGGCGGAGCACGAAATAGGGGGTATTGACCTCGTCGCCCCGAGTGTTCAATGCTCCATGTCGGATGTTTTCTATGAAGCTGATATAACGGATGCCGGGAAAATAAAAGGGATCTTTGATAAAGAGAGGCCGGACCTGGTCATCCATGCCGCGGCATGGACCGACGTCGACGGGTGCGAAAAAGACCCTGAGAAGGCTTACGCGGTCAACGCGGAAGGCACGAAGAGCATAGTCAAAGCCGCGGCCGGTGAAGGGATACCCGTAGTGCTGGTAAGCACGGATTTCGTGTTCGACGGAGAGAAGCAAAGTCCTTATACGGAAGAAGACGCCGCCAAACCCCTCAGCGTTTACGGAAAGACCAAATGGGAGGCGGAAGAAGCCGTCAAGAACGGCCTTTCCCGTTACGCTGTAGTAAGGACCAGCTGGCTTTTCGGCAGGAACGGCAAAAATTTCGTAAATACTATCATAGAAAAAAGCAGGACCGAAAAAAAGTTAAGGATCGTTAACGACCAGGTCGGGTCCCCGACTTACGCGAAAGACCTTGCGCGTGCGCTGGAAAGGCTTATCGGGACCGTCGGCGTTCCCGGAAAAGAGATGTTTCACGTATCGAATTCAGGGCAGTGTTCGTGGTTTGATTTTGCCAGGGAGATCTTGTCTGATGTAAAGGAAACCGCGGGCGTTAAAGTAGAGCCCGTAACTTCGTCCGAACTCGCAAGGCCCGCTCCTAGACCCGGGTTTTCGGTTCTGGACAATAGTAAATTCCAAAAAACAACGGAATACGAAATGCGTTCCTGGGAGGACGCTTTGAAGGAGTATGTTGACAATGAGTGTCTATAGCGAGCTGAGGAAAAAAATAAAAGACAAAAAGGCAGTCATAGCTGTAGTCGGACTGGGTTACGTCGGCTTACCCATAGCCATTGAATTTTGCAAGAAAGGGTTCAGGGTGAACGGCCTTGACACGAACATGCGCCGCATCAGGAGCCTCAAGAAAGGCACAAGCTACATAGAGGATATACCGCCGGCAGAAGTGCGCAGGGCGCTGGGAAAGAAAAAATTTAATGTTACGAGCGATGGGGCCGTGTTAAACAGATCGGACGTTGTAATACTGTGCGTGCCTACGCCTCTCAGGAAAGTGAAAACGCCCAATATTTCCTACATAGTGAGCGCAAGCCGTTCTTTAAAGGAGCAGATGCGTCCAGGCCAATTGATCGTCGTGGAAAGCACCACGTTTCCCGGAACGACCCGGGAAGTGATACTTCCGATCCTTGAAAAAAGCGGGTACGAAGAAGACAAAGATTTTTACCTGGCTTTTTCGCCGGAAAGGATCGACCCGGGAAACAAAAAATACCGTATCACGAATATCCCGAAGATCGTCGGCGGTGTTACGGAAAAAGCGACGAAACTGGGAAAGCTCTTATATTCCCATATCGTGGACCACGTAATGGGCGTTACGAGCGCGGAGACGGCGGAAGTGACAAAGCTCCTCGAAAACACCTTCCGGATCGTCAACATAGCCCTCATCAACGAGTTTTCAATGCTTTGCCACAGGCTTGGTATAGACGTGTGGGAGGTCATAAAGGCGGCGAAGACGAAACCGTTCGGCTTCATGCCTTTTTACCCTGGGCCGGGCATCGGCGGGCACTGCATACCTGCCGACCCGATGTACCTTTCGTGGAAGGCGAGGACTTTAGGCTTCAAGACAAAGATGATCGATCTGGCGGCCAAGGTGAACCACATTGTTCCCGGTCATGTGGCCGAAAGGATAAAAGATCTTTTAAGATCAAAAAAGAAAAAACTTAAAGATTCAAAAGTTCTGGTGATCGGCGTTGCCTACAAAAAGGACGTAAACGATCTAAGGGAATCTCCCGCGCTTGATATCATCAAAGGGCTTCAGGAAAAGAACGTCAAGGTCGCTTATCACGACCCCTTTATTCCTTACCTGGACCTTCATGGTATCAAGATGACGTCCAGCAGGCTCACGCCGGCGCTTTTAAAGAAGCAGGACGTGGTCCTGATCGCTACCGACCACAGCAACTTGAAATATAAGATGATAGCGCGAAGCGCGAAACTTATTTTTGATGCGAAGAACGCGCTCGAACAGGCAAAGATCAGCGGTGATAACATTGTAAAACTTTAAATGGAGATTCCCGCCTCGGGCGGGAATGACAAAAAGAGAGGAAGAGAATGGGAAAGTATCTAGTCACAGGCGGAGCAGGATTTATCGGGTCAAACATCGTAGAAGCGCTTCTTGAGCGCGGCGATGAAGTACGTGTTCTTGACAATCTTTCGACAGGCAGCGAAGAGAACCTTGTCCCCTTCATGGATAAAATAGATTTTCAAAAAGGAGATATACGCAGCGAGGAAGATACGAAAAAAGCGCTCGAGGGGATAGATTTCGTGATCCATCAGGCTGCTTTAAGGAACGTCGCCAAGAGCGTGGAGGATCCCGTTGCCAACAACGACGTGAACATAAACGGGACCCTTAATCTTTTGATCCTGTCAAAGGATGCGGGGATCAAAAGGCTCGTTTACGCGTCAAGCAGTTCAGCATACGGGGATTGTGAAACCTTCCCCCAGGAGGAAAGCTTCGCGCCGAACCCCATTTCTCCTTACGGGGTGAGTAAGCTGGCCGCGGAATATTACTGCCGCATGTACAGCGCAAGATACGGTCTGGAAACGGTATCACTCAGGTATTTTAACGTGTTCGGACCAAGACAGAACCCCGAATCGAAATATTCGGCGGTCATCCCGGCTTTCATAGACCGGCTTGTCAAGGATCAGCCGTGCATAATAGACGGTGAGGGAAAGCAGTCGCGCGACTTTACGTATATTTCTAACGTCGTGGACGCGAATCTTGCCGCCTGCGAAGCTCCAGGGGTTTCGGGAATGGTCTTTAACGTTGCCAGCGGCAATGATTATTCTGTAGTGGATGTGGCGGAGAGCCTGAAGAAAGTCATGGGTAAGGATATAAAATCCATCCACGGACCGCGCCGCGCGGGAGACCCCGACAGGACCTTCGCGGATATCAGCAGCATGCGGGATAAGCTCGGCGTGGACG
>JBAROI010000066.1:0-12662 GCA_049642015.1 Candidatus Omnitrophota bacterium
GCTAAAAGAGTCGTGCAGTTGGTCGGAAAAAGAGGCGGAAATGATTCCCCCTCGACAGTAAGTATAGAGATGAGAGTCCTGAGAGAGGCAGGCTTAATAGAGTCTTATAGAGTCAATAAGAGCGGACAGATTTTCTATTTTCTGCCGGAATGGGCGTTAGAACTAGATCCGGAAGAGATATTGGCCAAGGTCCCGGAATTCGAGGAAACGAACCCGATAGCAAAGATAAGCAAGATCAAGAGAAAAATAACGCATTTAAAGCGAAAAGTTGTTAAAGAGGCCGGCTTATCCGAAAGCGAAGAAGGCGAGGCAGTTATTAACACTGAAACGCATTCAGCGGGCATGAAAGATAGGCCCGTTATGTCCATTAGGACAACTCTGTGGAAAGTGTATCAAATGTTTCCGGATCTAAAGATTACCTTCAAGTGGCGAAAGAGCCAGATATCTATTACAGAGGCACCGTCAATTAGTGATTTTAGTCCCCTTCGTGATATTAGTTATAAAGGCAAAATGAAGATTATAATAGCAGGCCCGTATGCGAAGGGCACGCTGAACAAGATCGCCGCCCTGGTAGAAAAGCTTATACATGAAGAAAAATTTATGCAAGGCTTTTCTCCAGATGGAAGAGTTATAGAAATAGGCTACAGCATATATAGCGGGGCCATGCTGAAAAATGAAATTGATACTGATATTAAAGCTCTTGGCATGTCTTCTACAAATTTTGGCTGGCCAAAATCGCCTCCCGGCAACCCCATGACGCTTCTGCAGTATATGTTCGGTTATGATTTTAAAGAAGGAAGATTCGTTCCTGAAAATCTTACAGGCAGGAACAATCCCAAAAAATCCGCGGATATGGTAGACAAGAGGGGCGGAAAAGACAGCCCCGCAACGATCCGCCTTGAAGTGAAGGTGTTGAGGGAAGCGGGTCTGATAGAAGGTAGCGGTAGGAAAGGTTACTATATCCCCGAGTGGGTAATAGAGTATGGCCTCGACCGTGTAATGGCCGAAATCGAGGAATTAAATGTTCCGAAACCAAAAGAAAAACAGATGGAAGCCATTAAAGATAAAGTCGACAGAATTAAAGCGCAAATATCCATGGAAGAGGCTGGGACGGCGAAATTTAAAGGGCCGGAGAAGAAAAAGAAGAAGGATCCGGCGGAAAGAAGGGTTGAGCTGGCGAAAAAACTGAAGGATCTAAAGGCAAAGTTACCGAAGGGCATAGAAGCGACGGTTGATGTGCTTGCGGAAGTTTCGGAAGGCAAATTAACGCCTCAACAAATTCTTAATGAGGCCAAAGAACTCGGGATCGATCTTGCGGTCCTGGGGATAGCAACAAAGGCCATGCCCGAAAGAGAAAAATGGATGAGACGGTTAAGGGCTTTATTGTTAAAGCTTCCAAAGGGCGCCGAGCCGACAGAGAGGGCACTTGCCAAAGCGTCAAAAGGCGCATTAACCGGAAAACAAATAGGAGAGGTCCTTCACGACCACAATATAACTTTGGGAGAAATAGGTGCGGCAGGAATGAACGAAGTTGTCCTGGAAGCCGAGACACATTCCGGTGGTATACACCATAGGCCTACCGAGGCGCTTGTTTATATTTGCGTGAGATTGCAGGATATACTGCCTGTGGCTGAAATAATATTCATAGGGTCTGATGAGACTGTGAGAATTAAAAATCCAAGGACGACGGCTGCCTGTTTTGACCCCTTAAGAAGGCTCGGTGAAAAAGAAAAAGGAAGGTATGTATACAGGGGCAAGATAAAGATCATTGTTTCCGGAGCGTATCCGGAAGGAGAGCTGAAGAAAGCGGCTTCGATTTTGCAGGTTCTTATAAAAGATGAAAGGTTCACGTATGGTATTGAGCCGGATGTATACACAGAAGGCCCTGACGGGAAACAATACACAGGGGAGATGCTAAAGATAGAGATAGATAAAAAATTAAATGAACTGGAGGCATTGAAAAAATCAAGATTGGCTGATCTGGCAACGAAAACACAGCTTTTGGATACAACTATACCAAAGACATTGGCCGATCTTGAGAGGGAAATGCGCATTAATAACCGTTGTATAACTTTTTACTGGAAAGAAATGTCTGGGCATTCAAAGCTCCGCCCGGGAAACGAACTTAGGCAGGCTCTTACAGAAGTTACCAGTATAGGTGATGAACTGGACCAATTGTTGAACGTGGTGCAAACAAGACGCGATACCGGAAAGGGGATGAATGTTGGAAGCCGTAAAGAAATATTCGATCTGGTAAGAGAAATAAACGAGAGCGCTTCAGGATTTCACTTTGCTATTACATATCTATTGATGTCCGGTCCTAAATCCTACGTGGCGCAAAACCTTGTTAGTAAACTTGAAAATATCATGGAAATATGCGGGCAAATCTTACCGGGCGAAGGGGCCGAAGAGAGGGAAGAGGAAGAGTTTGAGGAGGAAGAAGCGCCCGTTATCCCGCAAAAAGTGAGCAAAGAGCCGGAAGCATCCCGCCGAAAGAGGGATGAAGCTTTACCTCCAATTCGCGATGAACTGGTGAGCGCTAAATTTACATTAGTAGATATTCTCACCAGCGCAGAGCTTTTTGTTGATAAGGATAGAGAGACCGAACTTGTAAGAGACGTTATATCGACAGAAAACAAGAAATTCCTGAAGGAACTTATTTCACTCCTTGAGGATTTAAAGAAAAACCGTGAAAAAATTACTAAAAATATTTTGATAGAAGCCGGAGAAATAAGGAAGGCAGCTGAAAGGTGCCGCGAGCCATTCGAGACGATAATTAAGGTTTCTTCTTCTGCCGGTGTGGGTAAGGGCAATATTTTTTATATCAGGCTCGTAAAAATGGCAGAGATGCTGGCCAAGATCAAAGCGCTTTGTGACGACATTGCTCCACCCAAAAAGAAAGCCCCGCCTGACGGCGCGCCTTACAGTATTTTCAACAAGCTCCAGATAAAGTTCAAAGGCAGATATGCTACGACTGAAGAGGTGAGAAAGCTGACCAAAGGCAGATATAAAGACGGGCACTTGTCCCCGGATGTTGTAGAGGAAGACTTGAAGACACTTGTGTTTTTAGGACTTGTCAAAAGATCTGACGATGGTAAAAGGTACAAAGCCCTGGATTTAAGTCCGTCCGAATGGGAAGAAGTAAGCCGCGTTCTTCTGAGTCTCGGTTCAAGACCCAAAAAGACCCAAAAAGAAGCCGCCGCAAAGAAACTTGCCGAGATGTTTTCAAGGAAGGCTCGAGAGTCCGCGTTGGCCGAAGAGACTCCCGTAGAAAAAGATATCAGGGAGTATTCACTGAAGTACGGATCGGATGATCCTTTCATGATACTAGGCGTCGCCTTAACAAAAGTGAACTGGCCGGTAGTACGGTATTATGTGTACTACCTGAGTGACCTTGTAAAGAAAGGACGGCCGATGAGCGTGCTTCAGGAGCACATACTTCTAAGGGCTGAACATGCGCTGAAAGAATACCGGAAAAAAGTGCAAGCGCTGGATGACTGGGTCAGGGACGAAGGCAAACCCCCCGCCGAAGGTTCGCCGGCGAAATGCATCGGGACTTTATTTTTAAATGAAAATCTGAGGAAAAAGACCGATATTTCCGTAAGAAAAGACCTGTTGCCTGAAAGGAAGAAAGAAAAACCTAATATTGTTCGCCAGACGGTCCAGAAAGAAGTAGAGATGCTTGTGAAGTTAGGCATATTGGTAGAGGGCACAAAACCACATACATATCAGCTTCGTCCTGAACTTCAGAATCTGCCTCCGCCTGAAGGAAATGAACTTCCGAAGGTACTTAAGAAGATCTGCGAAGTCAGGCACGAAGGCATTGGATGGCTGGGCAGGCCCAAGATCCCGCAGGAAATTATTCCTATCATAAGGTCAAAAATAGAGTCTTGCATAACGACAGAAAAAGCCATAACCGTAAGGAGCCCCGGGGGCATTTCCGAGGAGCAGGCTCTTGCCATCAAAAAGATAGCGGATTCTTTATGGGATAAATGGAAGATTAGCGTTTTTATAGGGCGCGACGATGGCACGGGAACCTGTTCCGCGACCGATGTGTCCGGAATGTGTGGGCTTGGCATCAAGAATAGAGAAAATGTGAAAGTAGCGGTAAAAGGGTTTCATGATGAGAAAATGATGGGCAAGGCAATGAATATAATTGAGGGGCTCTTGCATAACCCGTACGCGCTTCTTTATTATACGGTCGATCCCCGCCTGCATGAGTCTTACTTTAAGGCGGTAGAGAAGCTTTCCGAAGTCCCGCATTTTAAGACAAGTTTTGAGTGCGGTCATGATGTATTTTATGGGGACAGCGCGTGGTACCAGGCCCTGCTCAAGAGGCTCGAAGGGTACGGGATAAAACATACCGTAACTGTTAAGCGGAAAAACCTTGTGACTATCGAGCTTGAAGGCGGAAGAAGCGAGCAGCAGCTGAGGCAGGTCGCGGCGTTTATGAGAAAAGTATTGGAAGAAAGGCCCTCGGATCATTTTTCGGCGCATGATCCTCTGGATCGCGAAAAGAGGGCCTTTGTTCTGGTTGTCCACAATATGCTGCCTGCGATTCTCGGAGGGGAAATAAAGTTTGATTTTCCGAAAAAGGAAATGGAAGGGTCCGAAAAACATCCTTTCTTCCCGAACGAGAAACTTTCCTGGACGGTTAACCCGAAAGTCGGCAACATCGCCTTTACGTTGGGCCAGAGCGCATGGGGCAGGTATGAGATATTTGTCACAAAAGACGGGAAAAAGGTTTACGTTGCGCCTTACCTGGAAGATATTACTCCGAGAACGCCGGTTGAATATTTTTCAATGGATATAAGCGACCCAAGGTTGCTTGCCGGGTCGCTTGCGTATCATTATGACGGCAAGCAGGTCCTTCTGGGTGAGATGCTTCCCGGGGCATCACTGGGGCCCGAGGACAAGATAAACAGGAACAGGATCGTGGGCGTTTTAGTGGAAGCGCTGAGCTTGAGGATAGAGATGACAAAGCGTCCGAACCTTAATTATTACTTCATGATAGACAGGGTCCATGGCGATGAAAACATGGACATAGTATCACGTAACGTTCTTGAGACCGGCGAGCTTCCCCACACGATAGGCGTGGTCGAAAAAGGCACGCCAATTCCGGATTTTTATGCTACCGACCAGGACCGGCGGCTTGCGCTTCTTGTTGAGGCCGGGGCTTACACCCCCGAACAGCTGGCCGAGAAGCTTTTTAACGGTTACTGGAATTTGTGCAAGTCTCTCGATGTCGCGAATGAGCTTGTTTTGGGGTTGAGCATTCGCGGAGTTAAAAAGCCTGGAGAGTTCGGAAAAAAGGCAAGGAGGCTGGCCAACCTGTTCCTGCTTCAGCTTGAATACAAAAGGCGAAAAGGCGAAGAGGTGAAACTTCCTGAAACCATAACAGTCGAAGACGCGTACAGGAATATGCGTGTTACGTACAGGGTGGATCCGGAAATACTGAAGACCGATAAGCCGTCCAGCGTTAAACGTTACGATGACATTTCAAGGATTGCAAACCTTCATGAGTTCATGTTTCGTTCGGAAAAAATACTCGACGAGAGAAAAAGAAAAGACGAGCAAAAAAAGAAGACAAAGAGAGTAAAAGAACTTTTCGGTGAAAATGTTGTCGCCGGCGAGCTTGACCTGGATCCTGATTTTCATAGAGTTATCGAAGAATTACGAAGAGCGGAGTTTTTACGGGGGAATGAAGGCGGGGTTGAGATCCTGAATTGGGTGCCGCACACTATTATGTTGTCCGCGCTTTTGGAATGTACGGCCAGGTGCGCGCATTGTCTGGAAGCAAGTGCGCCCAAAAGGCCTGAGAAAATGAGTTTTTCGGATATAGGCCGGGCTCTTGACACGAGAGACATTGCTGTCAATAGTCCCGTTGCAACGATTGTCGGCGGGGAAATATTGCTCAGAAAAGACCTCATTGAAATAATTTCAAGATATCCGATTTATGCTTTAACAACCAACGCATCGGAAATGGATACCCCGAAAATAGCAAGGGAATTTGTGATTGCGCTTAAAGATGCCTTTGAAAAAAGAAGGAATGTAATGGCAAAAGGTTTTTTAATATCGGAATCAAAATTAAGAGAATGTCAGGATGATCCCTATCTGATGCACTGGGCGAATTATACGCGAGATAGAGATTTTGAATTGAGTAGGCGCCAGAGTGATGATTTCAGCATATACATCAGCCTGGATAACTTGCATATGGCACAGCGCCGTATATCGGCGGACAAAATATGCAATTTGGTCGAAGCCATAATTGACCATTATCCTAAGGCAAAACTAGGCTTTATTGCCTTGGAGAAAAACTGGGAAAAAGCGCTTGATAATGTAGAGAAAAAATTTAGAGACCGGGGGTTTAGTTTTTCATACGATCCGAAAAAAAGCCGTTATATTGTGAGCAGAAAAAGTGACGGCCAAACAAAAGTAATAAGTATTACAACAGAAGATATCAGCAGGCAGGGAAGAGCGCTTTATTTGCCCGATAGATATTTTTCGGAAATTAATATGGAAAGCGATATCGAAAAGGCAATAAAAGAATTTCACCCCCCCAGGCTTGCAAGGGTAACGTTGAATTATGAAGGGCGCCTTACTGTTTTTGACTCATGGATTTCAGAGCACGGTCCTTTATTTTTCGGAAATGTTATCCGGGAAGGCTGGGATACTGTTTTAAAACGACTGGATAAGGATCCGCTCTTCAGGGTCATTTCGGGTTTTCCGCAAGATAAGCTCGACCTTAGATATGTTCTTGAAATTGCAAATGAATATGAGCCGGGTATTGTTGAAAAAATCCTTGAAGGAAAACCCGGAGATTTAGGCGCATTTGTCTACTGGCTTTTTTCCAACCCTGAAAGAAAGCTTTACATAACTTATCGGCTCTTGAATGAATATTACGAAAAAGGAATCCTGAAAGGGGAAAGCCCGCATGCAGGCATGTCAAACGATGAGATCAAGGTCCTTGTCAAAGAGCAAGTCGCTGAATTAAGGACTGAATTTGTAAGAAGAAAGAAGATCGACTTCATAGATAAGTATTACCGGACCAGAAAAGGCCTGACCAAATCGAAGAGCGCCGAAGGCAGGGCCTTTCTGCCTTCGGGAACCGATGATGTCGTTCTTGTGGCAGAACGCTTCCTGAGGGGAAAGCCGGAAGCGCGGGTCCTGGATCTTGGGGCCGGGAACGCGAAGGCCCTTAGCATTTTATCGTTATATGCCCGCGTTACAGGCGATGAGATAGATCCTGAACTTTTTGCGGAAGGCAAAACATGTATTGATGAATTTAGCAGGCACGGGATAGTTGATAAAAGCAGGATCGATCTTACTCAGAGAGATTTTCTGAAGACGGAAAAAGGGGAATTTTCCCGGTACGACTTGATCTACACATACTGGCCTTTCAGCATCTGGGGTAGCGAAGAGGGCGAGAGGCTCAAGAAAAGACTCCTGGAAGAAATGGATCCCGACGCGATCCTTGTCGTAAACAGGGCGTCTCGCGACCTTCATGAAGATCTTTCTGCAGAATTTGAGGAAGTGGAATTCCCGGGAGAAGAGGAGGATTCACATCCACGCTTAAGGGCATACTGCCTGAGAAGAGAAAGTTACGCGACAGGATATGAAGGAACCGGTTTTGGGCGCGAAGGCGCCGAGGGAACAACGGCAAAAGAGGAAGCGCCGAAAAAGGTCGATACGGAGCAGAAAGAACCAGCAAGGCTTGATCTCAGAAGCCTGATCGACGAACGCATAAGCAAGACATTTAAATACAGACGATCGACCGAGTTGATAAAGAAACTACCGGAGAACATTTACGTTACCATTCAGCCCTCTGCCTGGCTGGAACAGGGAGGGAAGAAAAAGGATTTTATCAAAGAGTGGCGCACTGAGCTAATCCTGATCCTCGATGAGCTCTTTACGAACGCGCTTGAGGGAAGAAGCGGAGATTTTAGGGATCTGGTATCGGAGGAAGTGTCGCGGGTAAGGATCGAAGCAAAGATAGAAGACGGTTCTATTGTTTTTACCGTGGAAGATGACGCCCCGGGCATCCCGGAAGAAGGAATGAAGAATGTTAAGCTGCTGTCGGAGGACAAGCCACTCGATCCAGACGCGTCGACCAAAGGAAGGCCGGGCGGATTTGGCTTGGCCGTTACGCTTCCGATGGCCAAATACGTCGGTGGTGATATTGAAATAAAAACAAGGCGCAAAGAAGATTATAAATACAAGAAAGGCACGACCGCCTGTTTGCGTATTCCGGCCGAAGTGGTCCATATTCCGAGCGATGAAGAAGTCAAAAGCGCTAATATGCTTGAAAAGATCAAGATAGAGGAAAGGGACAGCGGCATCGATTGGGAAAAAGGAATCGTAAAAGATTTTTGCGATATTGTTATGGCTCGGTTGCTCGAGACGGCCGATAAAGAACAAAAACAAAATATCATTATCGGCGTTGATACAAGCTGGATACCTTTTGACCAGAATAGCGGAAAAGTGGACGCCTTGCTGCGTGAAGTAAAGAAGAAGTTCAAATTACTCACGAAGATGAACGCGGGAGAAGTAATGATCGTCAGCGAAAGCGGCGATAAGCTCGCTGAAAGGATCGACGCGGTCGCGAATGATGAAAAAACAAAGACGGATTATTCGAACGTCGCGATCCTTGGAAGCAGCGTCACTCTTAATTCAACTGAATTTGATAAATTTGCGGACGAGGCCTTGCTTATCGAGGTAGAAGCGGATTATTTCAGCTTAGAGATGTTCACCCTCGCCCTTAAGATGCTTGCCGGTTATCCCGACCCCGAAACGCATGATATCGCCGTGATCCAGGATGAGAAAAAAGGGCCCAGGTATTATTACTTTAAGGCCGAGCCTGTTGATCCTGACGAACTCGTAGATAAATACGAACTCCAGACAAGACTACTTGAAAAGCACGCCTAAATCTGCCATAATATTAGCGACTTAAATAATTTTAATTTTAATATATGGACGCTTCTCAAATAAAACAAAATGCCGAGAAAATATTAAGAGAGCTTCCCGGCAACGTCGAACTCGTTGCTGCCGCAAAGGCGAGGACTCCCGAAGAGGTGCTCGGGGCGGTTGAAGGGGGAGTCGGGATCATCGGCGAGAACTACGTCCAGGAAGCCGCCGAAGCGTTCGCCGTTGTAGGCCGCAAGGTCAGGTGGCACTTTATAGGCCACCTCCAGAAGAACAAGGTGAAAAAGGCAGTTGAGATCTTTGACGTGATAGAGACTATCGATTCTGTCGATCTTGCTGAAGAAGTGGATAAAAGGTGCGGTGCGATAGGGAAGACCATGCCGGTCCTTGTCGAGATAAACAGCGGAAGGGAGCCCCAAAAGTTCGGGGTGCTGCCTGAAGAAGCAAGCGGTCTTATAGAGAAAATAGCAAAGCTCCCGAACGTAAAGGTGAAGGGGCTTATGACAATGGGGCCGTTTACCGGCGACCCGGAAGACGCGCGTTCGTATTTCGTGGAAACGAGAAAAGTTTTTAATGACCTGAAGGAAAATGGCGTGCCGGGGGCGGAGATGAAATACCTCTCCATGGGCATGACAAATTCTTATCTTGTGGCGATAGAAGAAGGCGCGAACATGGTAAGGATCGGAACAAAAATATTCGGGGAACGAGAGTGAGGAGATGTTTGTAAAAATACTGTACGACGAGGATGGAAGAAGGGGTTTTAAAACGGGACACGGGTTTTCCTGCCTTGTCAACAACAAGATACTTTTTGACACCGGCGAAGATGCCGAGTCCCTCTTGGACAATATGGACCGCATGAAGGTGAGCCTTTCAAAGATCGAAGCGGTGGTTATTTCACATGACCACTGGCATCATACGGGAGGCTTATGGGAGATCCTGAAAAAGAAGAGAAAGGCCACAGTTTACGCGTGTCCGAAATCCAGCGACGAATTTAAAGCCTGCGTGAAAGAGCTCGGCGCTAAGCTCGTACTCGCGGATAAGTTTATTGAGATCTCAAAGAACATCTATGCCACGGGACAGATAGGCGCGAAATACCAGGGCAAGTACATGTCCGAACAGGGCCTTGTCGTGCGCGGGAAAAAAGGCCTGGCCGTAATAACGGGATGCGCCCATCCGGGGATCTCGAGGATCGTGAAACACATTAAGAGGAAGTTCGAAGTGGATGAGCTGTACATGGTTTTCGGGGGGTTCCATCTTATCGGCATGGAACGGTCGGGGATCGACAGCATAATTTCCGAATTCAAAGAAGAGAAAGTGCTTAAGGCCGGACCGGCGCATTGCGCGGGCGATATGGCGTTGAGGATATTCAAGGGACGGTACGGCAAAAATTTTATCCCGGTAAAAGCCGGTTCAGTTATCGAGTTGTAAGTTATGGAACAAGGTAAAAAAACTCCGGAAGATGTATACGACACTATAATAATAGGCGGCGGGCCCGCAGGGCTGACCGCCGGCCTGTACGCGGCAAGAGCCCGTATGAACGTTCTTTTGATCGAAAGCCTTTCTGTCATGGGCCAGGCGACGATGACGGACATGATAGAAAATTATCCCGGCGTCGAGAAAGCGAGCGGCATTGAACTTATAGACACTTTCAAGAAGCAGGCAGTGTCTTTCGGCCTCTCTACCGGAACCGGGACCGTGAAAAGTTTATCTTTAAGCGAAAAAGAAGGCTTTCCCGTATGGAGCGTCGAGGATGAAAACGGAATGCGCGAGGCACTTTCGGTCATAGTCGCGACGGGGGCGATCCCGAAGAAACTTGAAGTCCCGGGAGAAGAAGAATTTCTAGGCAAGGGTATCTCGTATTGCGCCACGTGTGACGCTGCGTTTTTCCGGGAAAAAGATATTGTCGTAGTAGGCGGGGGAGATACCGCGGTCGAAGAGGCGCTCTTTTTGACCAGGTTTGGGAAAAAGGTTACGCTCATCCACCGAAGAGACCGCCTGCGCGCCGCAAAAATACTGCAGGAGAAGGCCTTATCCAGCGAGAAGATGGAGTTTGTGTGGGACACGGTCGTGAAGGAGATCGCCGGTTCGGACAAAATTGAAAAAGTAAAACTTGAAAATGTTAAAACCGGAGAAGCGTCCGAGCTTTCCTGCGACGGTGTGTTCATTTTTGCGGGGTGGAGACCGAATACGGATTTTCTTAACGGTATCTTAAAACTGAGCGAAAAAAATTGTATTGTAGTTGACCAGGAAATGAAGACTTCCGAAAAAGGCGTGTTCGCCTGCGGCGATTGTTGTCACAAAGCGCTGCATCAGGTTGTAACCGCGTGCGGAGACGGAGCAATAGCAGCGAATTCCGCCCAGCAGTATGTAGATGAGCTTAAAGGTATAGCATATCGATAAAGGGGGAAAAATGCGTTCTGACATGATGAAAAAAGGTCCGGAACGGGCACCGCATCGTTCGCTTTTAAAAGCGATGGGTCTTACAGACGAAGACCTGAAGCGCCCGATCATAGGCATAGCTAATTCTGCCAATGAAGTTATTCCCGGACATATTCATCTAGGCAAACTGGCTGAGACGGTGAAAGCAGGTATACGCATGGCCGGCGGCACGCCTCTGGAATTTAATACGATAGGTGTGTGCGACGGGCTAGCCATGGGACATAAGGGGATGAAATACTCCTTGCCATCGCGGGAACTGATAGCAGATTCGGTTGAAATAATGGGAACGGCTTATCCTCTGGACGGGATGGTATGCATCTGTAACTGCGACAAGATAGTTCCTGGGATGATGATGGCGATGCTCAGACTGAACATTCCTTCTCTTATGTTGAGCGGCGGACCGATGCTGGCAGGTTGCATGAATAAGGAAGCGATCGACTTGATCAGCGTTTTTGAGGGCGTGGGCGCGAGGGCTTCCGGTAAAATTACGGATGAAGACCTGAAACATCTTGAGGATAAAGCCTGCCCCGGGGCAGGATCCTGCGCGGGTATGTTCACTGCAAACTCCATGAACTGTATTGCCGAAGCCTTGGGTCTGGCTTTGCCTGGCAACGGGACGATCCCAGCGGTTATGGAGGAGAGAACCCAATTAGCAGAAACGGCCGGTATCAAGATAATGGATCTTGTGAAGAAGGATATCAAGCCCAGGGATATCGCTACGCAAAAAGCATTTGAAAATGCAATGGCGGTGGAAATGGCGCTGGGCAGTTCCACAAATACTGTTTTACATCTTCCGGCTATCGCCAACGAAGCTGGGATAAAATTGGACCTGAAACTGTTCAATGAAATAAGCGAACGCACACCGAACCTGTGCCGTATATCACCGGCGGGAAAGCAACACCTGGAAGACCTGGACAGGGCCGGTGGCATCCCGGCTGTTATGGCTGAACTGAACAAGAAAGGCCTGCTTGATACGGGGCTTTTAACAGTGAGCGGAATGAAGCTCAAAGAGATCATCGCGAAAGCGGAGAACCTTGACCCCGAAGTTATACGTCCGGTCGATTCGCCTTATACGCCGGACGGGGGACTGAGTATACTCTTTGGAAGCCTTGCTCCCGACGGAGCCGTTGTGAAAAAATCCGCGGTCGACGAAAGCATGCTTACCCACGAAGGACCGGCCAGGGTGTTCGATTCGGAAGAAGACGCCATGAAGGCGATAATGGGCGGCAAGATAGTGAAAGGCGATGTTGTCGTTATCCGCTACGAAGGCCCGAAAGGCGGTCCGGGGATGAGAGAGATGC
>JBAROI010000068.1:0-3862 GCA_049642015.1 Candidatus Omnitrophota bacterium
TGCCCATCACGGAAAAAATATACGAAGTGGTTCACGAGGGAAAAGACCCTAAGGTCGCCGTCAAAGAGCTGATGACAAGAGACCTTAAGGATGAAAATTTTAATTATTAAGTCGGGACGTGGCGCAGCCTGGTTAGCGTACTAGTCTGGGGGACTAGGGGTCGTGGGTTCGAATCCCACCGTCCCGACCATTTGTCTAAACGTGGAATAAATGCCGGGGATTTGAAGGGAGCCGCTGAGGCTTTAATTTAGGGAGTCTTCGAATTGGTGAGGAGACGACCAACAAACGAAGCGGTGGATGGCCGACCGGAGGAGCGCTGTGAAGTTAGCGAGCCAGTGGGCGAAGCTAACGGAACGGGTAGCGCGACGGAGGCGCCGAATCCCACCGTCCCGACCAGTTGTTTGACCAGTTTTAGGAGTGAACATGAACGAAGTGAAGATCGGACTTATAGGACTTGGTACTGTGGGAAGCGGCGTATATGAAGCCATCGCTTCCAACGGCGGACTTATCACCGAGAGGACAGGTGTGTCTCTTGTGGTCAAGGCAGTGTGCGATAAGGACAAGAAGGCCCTGGACAGCGTTAAGTCGGGAAAGGGCCTGGTCAAGACCGCGGACGCGAATGATATCTTAAGCGATAAGGACATTGATATTGTCGTTGAGCTCATAGGGGGGATCGATCCGGCTAAGGATATCATATTGAACGCTTTGAATGCAAAGAAACACGTTGTTACCGCGAACAAGGCGCTCCTTTCAAGGCACTGGAAGGACATTTTCAGCGCCGCGTCGAAAAATAAGGTTTTTGTGAATTTTGAAGCCAGCGTGGGGGGAGCTATCCCTGTAATACGGGCCATACAGCAAAGTTTTGTCGCGAGTAGGATGAATACCATCTACGGCATACTTAACGGAACCACTAACTTTATATTGTCTGAGATGTCGGAAAAGAGTTGTTCTTTTGATGAGGCGCTTAGCGTCGCGCAGGATATAGGCCTGGCGGAGCAGAACCCGGAACTTGATATCAGCGGAAAAGACAGCGCTCATAAGCTGGCGCTTCTGGCGCTTCTGGCTTTCGGGATAGACGTTTCGCCCGAGGATATTTATACCGAAGGCATTGCCAACATAGGCCCGCAGGACCTCAAGTACGCGAACAGGTGGGGACGCAATATAAAACTTCTTGCCATCGCGAAAGAAACCCCCGAGGGGATACAGCTCAGGGTTCATCCTACCTTGCTTTCCTCCTCCCACTTGCTTTCAGATGTGAGAGGGGCGGATAACGCGATTTTTATCAAGGGAGACCTTGTCGGCGAAGCACTGCTGTTCGGCAAAGGGGCGGGGCAAAAACCGACCTCAAGTTCTGTTTTGGGAGACATCGTGGAGATCGCGAAACACGTGGCGTTTTTCGGCAAAAATAATCCTATGCCGTATAACCTGGATTACGCGACCGGAAAGAACATCAGCAAGGTCGAGGAATTGTCCATCTCTTATTATTTGAGGTTTTCAGTGATCGATCAATCCGGCGTTCTCGCGGAAATTTCTTCGATCCTGGCGAAAAATAATATCAGTATCGCGAATGTTTCACAGGAAGAGCGGAAAGAAGGCGAAACTGTTCCGGTGATAATATTGACCCATAAAGCCGAGGAAGGCAAAATGAAGAAAGCCATTTCAAAAATAGACACTTTAGGTTTCATAACCGACAAAACGGTCGTTATAAGAATGGAGGAATAAAAGCGATATGGGCGTGATCGAGCGTTATAAAGATTTTCTTCCCGTAAGCGAGAAGACGCCTGTCATTACTTTGCAGGAAGGCGATACGCCTCTTATAAAAGCTGACCTGATAGCGGAGAAGGTCGGTCCCGGGTACAACGTTTGGCTGAAGTTCGAAGGACTTAACCCTACCAGCAGCTTTAAAGACAGAGGCATGACTATGGCCGTTTCAAAAGCCGTGGAAGAGGGATCGAAAGCGGTAGCGTGTGCTTCCACCGGGAACACTTCGGCTTCAGCGGCTGCTTACGCGACAAGAGCGGGGATAAAGTGTATCGTTGTAGTGCCGGAAGGCAACATTGCCCTGGGCAAACTGGCCCAGGCGCTTATGCACGGAGCGCGTGTAATAGCCATAAGGGGGAACTTTGATGAAGCGCTGACAATAGTCAGGGAATTGACCGAAAAATATCCGGTCACCCTTGTTAATTCCATCAATCCTTACCGGATAGAGGGACAGAAGACCGGCGCTTTCGAAATATGCGACGCTTTAGGGCGCGTGCCTGAATATCACGCCCTACCGGTCGGAAACGCCGGCAACATCACCGCGTACTGGAAAGGATATAAGGAGTACAAGGAGAAAGGCAAGACGGACGCCTTGCCGAAGATGCTTGGCTTTCAGGCTGCCGGTGCCGCGCCGATAGTCGAAGGGCACGTAATAGAAAAGCCGGAGACTATAGCCACAGCGATCAGGATAGGTAATCCCGCGAGCTGGAAGCAGGCAGAGGATGCCCGGGATGAATCGGGCGGGCTTATAGATAAGGTTACGGATGAAGAGATCCTGGAAGCCTATAAATTTCTGGCGGGCAGTGTGGGAGTATTTGTTGAGCCCGCCTCGGCCGCCGGTGTCGCAGGCGTCCTGAAAAAGGCCTCAGAGGGATATTTCCCTCAGAACGATACGGGTTCCGGCAAGAAAGATATTGTGTGCGTCCTGACCGGACACGGCCTCAAGGATCCTGACAGGGCGATAAAATCCATGGAACATCCTGTGGTCGTGGACGCGACGCTCGACGATGTGGTAAGGGAGGCAGGATTGTAAAATGAAATATATTGTTCTCGTGCCGGATGGCATGTCGGGAGAGCCGCTCGAAGAGCTCAATGGCCGGACTTGTATGGAGGCCGCCAATATTCCAAACATGGACATGATCGCCAGAAAAGGCGTTGTCGGGATGGTCAGGAACGTTCCCAAGGGGATGATCCCGGCGAGCGATGTGGCGAATCTTTCCATACTGGGATATAACCCGAAAAAATATTACTGCGGCAGAGGACCCCTGGAAGCCGCCAACCTCGGCGTAGAGCTTGAGGCAAGCGACGTGGCCTTCCGGTTTAATACGATCACGACTCACAAAGATAAAATGATCGATTACAGCGCGGGCCATATCAGCACAAAAGAGACAGATTCTCTGGTCAAGCTTTTAAATAAGGAACTGGGGAGTGAAAAGTTCAGTTTCTATACCGGTACAAGTTATCGGAATCTTCTGATGGTCCATTGCAGCTCTATCGAGGAAGCGGACAGGCTGTCGGAGGTCGAGTGTTATCCCCCGCACGACATACTTGACAAGTCTATTTCCAGGCACTGGCCCAAGGAGCCTGAGCTTGTGGAGCTTATGAAGCGGTCAAGAGAGATACTGGCAGATATTGACATCAACAAAGTGCGTATCGACTTGGGGCAGAATCCCGCGAACATGATATGGGTATGGGGCCAGGGCAAAAAACCCGATATGCCAAAATTTGAAGACGCTTACGGTATAACCGGAGGCATTATATCGGCGGTAGATCTTTTGAAAGGGATGGGCAAGGTTCTGGGCATGGAAGTCGCAAACGTCCCGGGCGCTACGGGATATTATGATACTAACTATGAAGGAAAAGCCGAGGCGGCGCTTGATATTCTTAAGAGAAGGGACATGGTGTTCGTGCACGTTGAAGCGCCGGATGAGGCAGGACACAATGGTGACGTGCGTGAGAAGATCAGAGCAATAGAGAATTTTGACAGCAAGATAGTCAAAAAGATCATAAATGAACTTTCCGGAAAAGTAGATTACCGCGCGCTTGTTTTACCGGATCATCCAACGCCGATAAAGAAAAGGACGCACACGAAGGACCCGGT
>JBAROI010000075.1:0-35030 GCA_049642015.1 Candidatus Omnitrophota bacterium
TAGCACTGGCTGTTTTTCTGGAAAGGATGTGGCGGCTGTACCAGTCGCGCATAAATACCGAAGAGTTCATGGAGGATATCGCGGAAACGCTCAAGCGGAACAAGATCATGGAAGCGATAGACAGGTGCAATGCTACGCCGGGCCCGATCGCCGGGATCCTGAAAGCCGGGATCCTGAAGCACGACCGTTCCAGGATCGAGATAAAAGAGGCGATCGAAGACGCCGGCCTTCACGAAGTTCCGCGCTTGGAGAAAAACCTCGGAGTACTGGCGACGATCGCGCACATATCGCCGCTTCTGGGGCTTTTGGGAACAGTAACAGGCATGGTGCATTCGTTTCAGGTCATCGAGCAGAAAGCGGTGTCTCTTATGCCCGTTAATCCCGGGGATCTCGCCGGCGGCATATGGGAGGCGCTTATCACTACTGTCGCGGGCCTGTCGGTAGCGATCCCTACCTACGTGGCTTATAACTTTCTCGTGAGTAAGGTCGACGGGTTCGTTCTGGAGATGGAAAAGAGCGCAACAGACCTCGTTAATATCCTGGGGACAAAGAGGGAAGAGGATGAAGTTTAAAAGAAAAGTTTTTCTGGAAAAGGGGCAGCTTGACATCGCCCCGCTTATAGATGTGGTTTTTCTTTTGCTGATCTTTTTTATGCTGACTTCCAGTTTTATCTTTCAGCCGGGCATAAGGGTGAATCTCCCCAGGGCGGTAACAAGTGAGATCCTGCACAAGGAATTGCTCATTGTGGTAGTCACCGACGGCAACGAGATCTTCATAAGCGAAAGGCCTGTTACGAGGGATGAACTTATTTCCCGCATAACACTCGCGTCGCGTGACGGGCAGTCTCTGCTCATAAAAGCCGACAAGCAGGCCGATCTGGGGAAGGTCATCGAGGTGTGGGATATCTGCCGGCAGTATGATATTAAGCGGATCAGTATCGCAACGACACAGTAAAGGATCATGATAGACAGAAGCTTAAGGATCGCGATAGGAATTTCTTTGGGAGTGCACATTTTTGCCATGTCGGCGGTGATGATCGTTACGCCCGGGAACATGGACAGAAAAAAGGGATACACGCGCGTGGATTTTCTGGGGCCGATCCTGGAAAAGACGGCGTTTGACATAATGCTGGAAAGCACGAACCCGGTCGTGAAAACCAGTTACAGTTTGGGGGACCTGCCGTTCGGCTTCAGGGATTTAAAAGTGCCTTCTCCGGGAAGGATGTCGTTCGAGCAGGAGTTTCCGCGCCACCTGGAAGACAGCAGGGATAATGTTATTTTGGACGCGTTGATCGGCTACAAAACCGTACCGGATTTTTATCTGGACGTCAGAGACGCGATGCTGAACAGCCAAACCTGGAGCCCGGACCAGAGAAAGGTTGTTTATACTCCCGATCCGCCGTTCATCATGAAGAGCCTCTACGGGGGCAAAGACTTTATAGATATCAGGGTCAGGGCGCTGGTGGGTCCTGACGGGAACGTGAAGAAGACGGAACCGGTTACGACTACAGGATATCCCCAGCTGGACAGCGTCGCCGCGAAATTTGTAAGGAGCTGGATCTTCGAGAAGAAGAAGGCAGGCGGGGAAGAGTGGATAATACTAGAAGTAGTGCTGGATACCAAGGACTGAGCGGATGATAAAAGTAGACCTATCAACAGCGCTTTTTTTATACCTGTTTTCTACGGCAGTTGTCGTTTTGATCCTGTGGTCGTTTTTTGATTTTGGGACAAAGCTGAAAACGTTCAGCTCCGAGGAAAAATACATCTGGCACTGTTCCATATGCGTGCATACTTATATAGACAGCAAGCACGAAAACATCTCAATATGTCCGAGATGCAAGAGTTATAATCAGAAAGTAGACAAAAACAGTTTCCGGGATATAAAAAATGAAAGGGGGGAAGTGACGTGATTACGCAGATAGGTATTGTTGCCGGCGAGATATGGAGTTATCTTGAAGGCCATGACAAAGAGGCTCCTCTGGAAAGCGTTATCAGCAGCATTGGGAAGGAAAGGGACCTGGTGCTTATGAGCATAGGCTGGCTGGCCAGAGAGGGGCACATTGTCCTGGAGGGAGATGCTCCTGAATTTACGGTAAAGCTTACCAATGAAAAGGGGATCAGAAATGAACAATCCTGCTAAAGAACCTGAGCCGCAGGAAGAAGGACTTCCGATAAAGCCTCCTTTGAAGGTTTTACAGCACCAGACCATAAATAAACAGTTCGGCTGGTGGGCTGCGGTAGTTTTACTGGAAAGCTACGCCAAAAAACAGATATGTCTGTATTTATGGCAGAAGAAAGACGACTCGTGGAAGCGGAAACAGAAGTTCGGGATCCATTCCAAGGAAGACTGGCAGCTCATGAAAGAGGCCGTTGAGTCGTATATCGATGAAATAAAATAGATGTTTTCTAAGACTGCCCCAAAAATACCGATTATTTATTCGGACAAGTACTACGTGGAGATCGGTGAACACGTTTTCCCGACTTCAAAGTACAGGATATTGCGGAAGCGTTTGGAGTCGGACGCTTTCGTAAAGGATAAGTTTGAAATATGTCCCCCTGAGACCGCGAAGGAAGAGGAGGTCCTGACGGTCCACACAAAAGAATACATCAACAAGCTAAAGACGGGAACGTTAAGCCCCGACGAGGTATTCAAGATGGAGCTGCCGTATTCTCCCGAGATCGCGGAAGCGGCATTTGTAACCTGCGGCGGCACAATAACCGCTTCGTTCCGGGCACTTGCGAAAAAAGCGGCGATCCATCTGGGCGGCGGCTTCCATCACGCTTTTCCGGACCACGGGGAGGGGTTTTGCGTTTTAAACGATGTGGCCGTCAGCATAAGGACGCTGCAGCGGGAAGGCGCCGTGAAAAAGGCATTGATCATAGATTGCGACCTTCACCAGGGTAACGGGACAGCTTATATTTTTAATGGTGATCCCGCCGTGTTTACTTTTTCCATACACCAGGAGAATAATTACCCCCCTATAAAACCTGAGAGTGATGTGGATATAGGATTGCGCGACTGGACCGGGGATAAGGTTTACATGCAGTATCTTCACGATAATATTCCGAAGATAATAAGCACCTTTAAGCCGGAGATCATTCTGTATCTGGCCGGGGCCGATCCTTACGAAGAAGACCAGCTCGGAAAACTCAGGTTGACCAAAAAAGGGCTGAGAGAAAGGGATAATTTTGTGTGTACCCAGGCGCTGAATTTCGATGTGCCGATAGCTATAACCCTTGCCGGCGGGTACGCCGCAAACAGGGAAGATACCGTGGATATACATTTCGGAACGGTCGAGGAGTGCATCAGGGTATTTACAGGGTAAGATTATGTGCTATAATATTTTTTCACAATTTGTCGTAGATGGGGCTGTAGCTCAGCTGGGAGAGCGCCTGGTTCGCAATCAGGAGGTCAGGGGTTCGATCCCCCTCAGCTCCACCAAAATTTGCGCGCCCCTTTGTCGGAAATTGGCGAAGGGATCGAAGGGAGACGGCGAGCCTTTAACAAAAGGAAGCTTGCGAGCTAGTGAGCAAGCGACAACAGCCGAGACGGCGGATGGCCGACCTGATTCTTGCGAAAAGCAAGAATCATCCCGAGGAACCGAATTGATGAGGTTTCTCGGGGGGAAGTACTTTGCGTCGTTCGGGGTAAATACGAATAGCGCGACGGAGGCGCCGATCTCCCTCAGCTCCACCAGAACTTAACAAGTCCATTCGAAAGGATGGGTTTTTTCTTTGAAAAATAACTAAAGAGATATAAGGAGGTGAAAGATGAAAGCGATATCTATTTTGTTGCTACTGGGCGGATTGGCTAGCATCGTACTTGGCGTGCTAATGAGATTTATGGGGCTCAATATTTTAATCGCCAATTCAGAATTAGGGTATTTCGTTCTTGCTAATACTCTTATTCTTTTGTCGCTGGCAGTCAATTCACTGAGAAAATAATACAGACACAAGCAGGGCCTTGACCGCCCCCGCGAGGGAGCGGCCAAGGCCCGAGGTTTTGCGTTATGAAAAAACGGATTGTCATATTTTTTCTTGTCCTATTGATACTTGCTCCCTGGAATGCCGCGCACGCAAAACATGCCGATCTTGCAGGTACGTGGTATACGGCGAACGCTAAGGCGCTGAAAGCCGAACTTGAAAGCTATCTGGCAAGCGCCGAAGCAGAAAAGATCGACGGAGATGTTATAGGGCTTATTGTGCCGCATGCCGGTTTCAGGTATTCCGGGGCAATTGCGGCATACGCGTATAAAGCGGCGATGATGCAGAAGCCGGACAAAGTCATCATTGTCGGGTTTTCCCATAGAAAATATTTTCCGGTCATTTCAGTTTTTACGGACGAAGCTTTCGTTACGCCTATCGGGCGTGCCGTAGTGGACCAGGACATATCCCTCAAGCTTATCGCCGCAAGCGATAGGATACAAAGCATTCCCAAAGCTTTTGATGATGAAAATTCCATAGAGATGGAGATCCCGTTCGCGCAGGTCGCGTTCAAGAACGCGCGCATCGTACTGGTAGCAATAGGAGACCAGGACCAGGATAATGGCCGCATTCTCGCGGACGCGCTTTATAATGTCCTGCGTAATGAAGAAAATTACGTGATCATAGCAAGTACGGATATGTGCCATTTCCGGCCTTATGACGAAACGAACAAGAGGGACAAGGAAACGATCAAGATAATAGAAAAGTTCGATCCGGATGCTTTTTATCTTGCGAGCCTGAAAAAGAGACACGAGCTTATGTGCGGGCCCGGAGCCGTTTACGCGGTGATGCTGGCCAGTAAAAAGCTGGGCGCGGACAAAGTTAAAATATTGAAATACGCGAACTCAGGAGACGTTACAGGCGAGAAGAACAGAGTTGTCGGATACCTGAGTGCGGCATTTGTCCGCTCAAAAACAGGGACAAAGAGCACGGCAAAGGATAAGGGGGGCGACATGTTTAACCGGGAACAGAAAGATAAGCTCTTGAAAATGGCAAGAGACACTATAACTCATTATCTTAGGACGGGGGAGCGTCTTGAGGTGGAAAGCGATGAAGCGTTTATGGACCAGATGGGCGCTTTCGTGACCTTACACAAAGAAGGCCAGCTAAGGGGCTGTATCGGGCACATAGTAGGTTCCCAGCCTTTTTATCTTACGGTAAGGGACATGGCGATAGCGTCGGCCACCGAAGACCCGAGGTTCCCGTCGGTAAGACTTGAAGAGTTGGACGAGATAGATTTAGAAATATCCGCTTTGTCGCCGTTGAAAAAAGTGGACGATTATAACGAGATCGAGATCCCCGGCCACGGCGTCATGGTGCGGCAGGGCGCCAGGGGAGGCGTTTATCTGCCCCAGGTGGCCACCGAGACGGGTTGGGACCGGGACGAGTTCATGAACAGCCTTTGCGCGCAGAAAGCCGGGATCCCAATGGACGCCTGGAAAACCGGGGAATGTGATATCTATGTGTTTACCGCTGAAGTGTTCGGCGAAAAAGAGAGGGAAAATGAGTAGGTTTTATGCTCCCAAAGAAAACGTTAACCAAAAGAAGGGCGAGATAATCATAAACGGAGAAGAAGCCCATCATCTGCTTGATGTGATGCGGCTGAAGGACGACGACAGGGTGATCGTTTTCGACGGCACGGGATTCGAGTATACCGGTTTTATAAAAAAGACGGATCCACGTCAAAAAGTTGTTACCGTTGAAATAATGCGGACAGAAGAGCCGGCGCCGGAAAAAATACAAAAAATAACCCTCGCGCAGGCCATTCCCAAAAAAGCAAAGATGGAATACATTGTCGAAAAGTCCACGGAACTTGGCGTTTTCAGGATAATCCCGGTGGTTACCCAGAGGACCATCGTGAGGCCCGATGAAGCGGCGCGTAAAAATAAAGCTTCAAGGTGGAGAAAGATCGCCGCCGAGGCGGCAAAGCAGTGCGGCAGGGTGGAAGTCCCCGAGGTCGACGAGATCGTCAAGCTCGAAGACATGGCCGGACATCTGGACGAATACGACCTGGTTCTCTTCGCGTGCGTATCCGGCGGGACCGTTTCCGTCAAGGAAGCGCTCTCCGACTTTAAATCCGGAAAGGTTATCGTGTTTATCGGGCCGGAGGGAGGCTTTACGCCTGAAGAGGTAAAGATGCTTGAAGAAAAAGGCAATTGTAAATTCGTTTCACTGGGAAAAAGGGTTTTGAAAAGCGATA
Source organism: Candidatus Omnitrophota bacterium (assembly GCA_049642015.1). Taxonomy (GTDB): domain Bacteria; phylum Omnitrophota; class Gorgyraeia; order Tantalellales; family Tantalellaceae; genus JBAROI01. The sequence continues at coordinate 6,184 of JBAROI010000075.1, forward strand.
CTGCCGGCCTGTTTGTTTTATCGATCCTTAACTATAAATTTTCATTGTAATGAACCACCATTCAGATGCGGGTTTTGGTGATGCGGGTTTTGGAAGATTCCTCGACTCCCCCGGGTCTTCGCCCGGGGTCGCTCGGAATGACATTAGGAAAACTAAAAAATGGATAAACCAACGTTCACAATAAAGACGCTGGGGTGCAAAGTCAACCAGTACGAAGCCCAGGTTTTGCGGGAAAGCCTTGTCAGGCTTGGGTTTCAGGAGTCCGTCGCTTCAGGGGCGGATGTGGCCATCATCAATTCGTGCACCGTAACGGGAAAGGCCGACAGCAAGACAAAGAGATTGATAAGGAAGGTCAAAAAAGATAATCCAGAAACCAAAATATTCGTCACAGGCTGTTACGTGGTTTTTGATGACGACATCGAAACGGCGCAAAAGATGCCCGAAGTTTATAAGATAGTGCCCAACGAAAGTAAAATGGAACTTCCGCGTATCCTCGGCGACTTATATGGCAGGGAAGGGTCCCGCCCGCGGGAGGAGGAAAAAGTTTCAGGATTCGATTCCCACACAAGGGCTTTTCTGAAGATACAGGACGGATGTGACCGGAAATGTTCTTACTGCAAAGTGAACCTGGTAAGAGGGCCCTCGCGAAGCAAGGAAAAAGGAAAGATAATCGATGAGCTCACCCAGCTGGTTGATTCCGGATATAAAGAAGTCGTATTAACAGGTATATGCCTCGGTTCGTGGAAAGGAGAAAAAGGAGAAGGGTTTTCTGACCTTTTGAGTGAGGTAGACGCGCTCGGGGGCGATTTCAGGATCAGGCTCAGCTCGATAGAACCGGACTGTATAGATGAGGGGCTGATTGATTTCCTGGCAGGCTCAAAACGGGTCTGTCGCCATCTGCACGTACCTCTCCAAAGCGGTTCTGACCGGATACTGAAACTGATGAACAGAAAGTATGATTCCGCGTGGTTCAAAGAAGTCATAGAAAACCTTCGCGCCAGGATGCCTTTTATCGGGATAACGATGGACGTTATTTCAGGTTTCCCGGGCGAGGACGATGAGGATTTCCGGAAAACGGTAAATTTGATACATGAGATCAGGCCCGGGCGCATACATGTTTTCGGATATAGCGACAGAAAAGGCACCCGTGCGTTTAAGATGAAGGACAAAGTTGCTTCCGGCGAGATAAAATCGCGCGTAAGCCAATTGATCGACATAGGTGAAAAATTCCGGGCAGAGTTTTGCAAAAAATTTGTGGGAAAAGAGGTCGAAGTTCTTGTTGAAGAAAGACTTAAAGATATGGCGCTCGCGGGTTACACCGGAGAGTATGTAAGGGTTAAGCTGAAAGATCTTGCCGGACAAGTAGGGGATATTGTCCGGGTAAAAGCCTCTCACGCGGACCAAAAATCTCCAACAATGTTAGTATTATAAAAACCAATCTATGTTTTTTAAGCCTTTTCTCGCTGTAGTTTGACATCAATTATATAATATGATATACTTCCTAAGCATTAAAGGGGTTTCTTTGTCCACTTTCATTCAAAATTTAAATTGGCTTGATATAGTATTCGTAATTCTTTTGCTGGGAATGATTTACAAAGGAGTGCATACTGGCGTAGGAGGGCAAATTCTCTCCCTTGCAGGATGGTTCCTCATATTATTTACCACATTAGCATATTATAATATTATATCTAAAGCTGTATTCGGTTTTTTATTGCAAACATGGTCAAGGCCGGTATCTTTTCTCTCGATCGCAGTATTTGTTTTTATCTGTATGAAGGTAGTTGAAAGGGTTGCAAACGTTAAGCCCGGCGAGGAGTCGGCTTCAATTGAAAAAATTGCCGGTATCTTAGTCGCTTCTTTAAGGGCGATCCTGCTTTTCGGGCTCATAGGAATGCTACTTTTGCTTACACCGATAAAATATACCCGGAATACGGTACTTACCAAGTCGAAAACGGCTATGTTTTTTATTAACACGGACGCAAAAATATACAGTCTGATTACAGGATACTTTGGGCTTTCAAAAAAACGCACAAAGAACGAGGTAATGGAGGACTTATTATTTTCGCAGTAGGAGATCAGGGAACGCGAAGGAGAGAAAATGAAAGTGCGTGATATATATGACATTGCTGTAAAAAAAGGCCTCAAGGAAGACCAGCGCCCCCGGAAGGTCATTGAAGAAGGGCTTAAAGAAGCCAGAAAAGAATATGGAAAAGCGAAGGGGGTCGATAAGGCCACTTTTGATCGTGAAAATCTCAAGAATCCATATGCCGATACGCGTATTTTATACGGTTCCGGAAAAGAAGAAATAAAGAACGTGATAGTGGGGATAGATGTAGGCGTTCCGGAATTGTTGCTGGCTGACAGGCTGCGCGAAAAAGGCGTTAAAATCGACCTGGTTATTTCTCATCATCCGTCCGGGAGGGCGCTTGCCCAGCTTCACAAAGTCATGAAAATACAGCCGGGCATTTGGGAAAAATACGGTTTTACGAAAGAGATAGCCCTGGGATTGATGAAGGAACGCGAAGAAGAGGTTGCCAGGGGTATCGCGCCGTCAAACAATACGAGGGCGGTAGACGCGGCGAAGCTTCTCGATATCCCTTTTATGTGTATTCATACGGCTGCCGATAATTGCGTGGCGGCTTTTTTGCAGAGGACTTTCGGGAAGAGAAAGCCGAAAAAGCTTAAGAACGTGCTGAGTATCCTTAAGGGGATACCCGAGTATAGAAAGGGCATGCAGGCAAACGCGGGACCGTTCATATTGATCGGGAAAGAAAATGACGATGCGGGCAAGATATTCGTCGACATGACAGGAGGCACCTCGGCGCCGGACAAATTGTTCGGGCGCATGTCGCAGTCCGGCGTGAAGACGATCGTCGGCATGCATTGCAAGGAATCGGGATACAAGCTGGCAAAAACAGAATTCATTAATTACGTGATAGCGGGGCACATCGCCAGCGATAACCTTGGGCTGAATCTTGTACTTGATGCCGTCGAAAAGAAAGGAAAGATGAAATTCATCGAGTGCTCGGGGTTCAAGCGCGTGAAAAGATAGATATGGGAAAAATACCGCAGGAAATAATCGACCAGGTGCTGGATAAGACCGATATAGTTGAGATCATTTCCGATTATATACAGCTGAAGAAGGCCGGAAGAAATTTTAAGGCGAACTGTCCTTTTCATAATGAAAAGACCCCTTCCTTTGTTGTCAGTCCGGATAAGCAGATATATCACTGTTTTGGCTGCGCCGCCGGGGGCAACGTGATCGGGTTCGTCATGAAATATGAAAACATGGACTTTCCCGAAGTGGTCAAGATGCTGGCGGGGCGAGCCGGCATAGAAATACCGGAATATACCAGGAGCGAAGGAGAAGGGCCTTCACTGGCTTCGCGCCTGTACGAGGCAAACACGGTTGCCGCTTCTTTCTACCAGAATTATCTTAGGAGCGAAAAAGGCAAGAAGGCGCTTAGTTACCTGAAAAACCGCGGTTTTACTCCGGAGATATTAAGTGAGTTTCGAATAGGGTATGCGCCGGACGAATGGGAATCGTTAAGGAGGCATTGCGAGGCAAAGAAGATCCCCGCGGCTCTTTTAAGAAAAGCGGGCCTGACCATCCCAAGCGAAAAAGGAAAAGGAGATTATGACAGGTTCCGCAACAGGATAATTTTTCCCATTTTTAGCGAAAGGGGAAACATCTTAGCTTTTGGCGGTAGGGTCATGGATGATTCTCTTCCCAAGTACATTAATTCTCCCGAAACAGTAATATATAGCAAGAGCAACGTTCTTTACGGACTGAATTTCAGCAAGAGAGGCATACGGGATAAGGGATGCGCGGTTATCGTAGAGGGTTATATGGACGTGATCATCCCGTTTCAGCACGGGATAACGAATGTCGTGGCCACGTCAGGGACGGCTCTTACGCAGAACCAGGTAAGCATGCTTAAAAGGCAGACAAGCACAGCGGTGATGGTATTTGACGCCGATCAAGCCGGAGAGTCCGCGAGCCTCAGGGGACTTGATATTCTTGTTGAAACCGGCATGGACGTGCGGCTGGCGGTTTTGCCCAAAGGCGATGACCCGGACAGCTTTGTAAGAAAAAATGGGAAAGAAAAGCTCGAGGACATAGTCGGCACGGCAAAAGACCTGTTCGATTATAAACTGGACCTTTTGATCGAAAAGTTGGGGGCAAAGAACATGGGCGGCATCGCCGACGAACTTCTTCCGACGATATCAAAGGTCGGGAACATGGTCGTTCAGTCTGATTATTTGAAAAGGCTGGCGGAACGGCTCGGTATCCACGAAGCTTCGCTCAGGTATGAGATGGGTAAGGTCAAACCCGATTATTCATATCATTACGATTCGGAAGCGAAGGTGGACCTGGATCCCAAAAACTACAGAAATAGCGAGATGCACCTGCTGGGACTGGCGATCGTGGATAAGAATATTTTTGACACTATACAGAAAAAACTCGGACTTGATATGTTCCGCGATAAAAACGTCAAAAAAATCCTGGATACGGTCAAGGGACTTTTTCAGAAAGAAGAAGAGATAGACCTTGCGAAGCTTTTAAGCAGGTTCGAAAAGGAAGAAAATCTCAAGACGGCAGTGATGCAAGCGGTCGCAAAGGCGGACATCACTAAAGACAGGGTCAAAGCCGTGAGCGATTGTATGCTGTGTGTCCGCAAGGAAAACAGGAATGAAGAACTGAAGACCCTGACCCTTCAGCTTAAAAAAGCCCAGGAATCCAATAACGATTCTGAGATGAAAGATCTGTTGGAAAAGATCAACAGGATCCATAAAGAGAGGGCGGTGTAAAAATGCCCCGGCAAAAAAGAAAAAAGAAGCTAAAAGAAAGAAAAAAGAAAGTAAAGAAAGAAAAGAAAAAGAAGGCCCCGCCCGAGGCTGAAGCTCCGGCGGATGACGCGGAAAGCAGCAAGTCGGCGATCCTCCGAAAGCTTATCAGGGCCGGTAAGGATAAAGGATACCTTAGCTATGATGAGGTGAACGATATTCTGCCCGAAGATATGGTCTCTTCCGAGGAGATAGATGAGGTGTTTGCCGCGCTTCACAACGCCGATATAAAAGTCATTGAATCGGAAGAAGAGCTGGAGGGGATACCCCTCGTTGTTAAAGGTGACCAGAAAAAGATGGCCACTCGCAAGTTCGTGCAGATCGACGACCCCGTCAAGATGTACCTGAAGCAGATGGGGCAGATTCCGCTTTTAACCCGCGACGAGGAACTTGAGTTAGCGGAGAGGATAAAGACGAAAGAGAAAGATTTCAAGGAGATCGTATTCGGGGTAAAGATGGGAAGAGAAAAGGTGCTGGGAGCCATAGAAGCGGCTTTCGACAACGAGTATAATCTGGACGATGTGCTTGATGTCGAACCCGGCGCGGATTTAAACAGGATCGAGAAAAGAAAACGGCAGTTTATAAAACGGATAAGGCTTTCCAAAAGGAAAGATACGGTCCGCGTTCTCATGAACAAACTGAAAGTCACGATCGCCCTGGCGGAGAAGGTAGCCGATGAGATAATAGAACTGCTGGAAGGCGTTAAAAAATACCACAACCGGGTAGCCCGGTTCAAGAAGGAAAGAAAGAAGAAAGACCTGAAAGAGGCGCAGAGCCAGCTGAGAAAACTGACGAGAAAGATCGGGTGTCCGGTTGACCACGCGCTTAAGGACCTGGCGGAGCTCAAGCAGATCGAAGAAAGTCATACCAAGGCCAAGAAAGAACTTGTTGCCGCCAACCTGCGCCTTGTGGTAAGTATCGCAAAAAAGTACACAAATCGCGGACTTTCCTTTCTGGATCTCATCCAGGAAGGCAACATGGGCCTGATGAAGGCCGTGGATAAGTTTGAGTACGAAAGAGGATATAAGTTCAGCACCTACGCGACATGGTGGATAAGGCAGGCGATAACGCGGTCTATAGCTGACCAGTCCAGGACCATCCGCATACCCGTACACATGACCGAAACTATAAACAAGCTTGTGAGGGCTTCCCGCGCCTTGGTCCAAAAGAACGGGAGAGAGCCTACCCCCGAAGAGATCGCCGCTGAGATGAAAGTTCCCGTTATCAAAGTAAGGGAAATAATAAAGATAGCGCAGCATCCGATATCCCTGGAAACGCCGATCGGGGACGAAGGCGATACCAGTTTCGGCGACTTCATCGAAGACAAGTCAGCCATATCGCCGGCCAATGCCACGGCATATACTATGCTCAAGGAGCAGATGGACGACGTGCTTGCGACGCTTACGGAACGCGAGAGGAAGGTGTTGACCCTCCGTTTCGGTATAGGGGACGGCTGCCCCAGGACTTTGGAGGAAGTGGGAAAGATATTCAACGTTACAAGAGAAAGGGTGCGCCAGATAGAGGCGAAGGCCTTGAAGAAACTGAAGCATCCCATCAGGGCGAAGAAGTTGAAAAATTTTCTGGACATGGGCTTTTCGGAATGAAGTGAGAACATGGTTTACGAACACGACAGTGTTTGTAAACCATAAGTGCGAACATCACCCCACACCCAGCGAATGTATTGGGGGTTTACAAAACGGAAAAACATTTAAAAGAACATACCTGGACTTAACAATGCCTGAAAATCGAATGAAAGGATTGTTAAAGCAATATACTGGGTGTGGGGTTTAATTCGACCAGATAACTTACGTGCACAGAGTGCACGTAAGTTATGGTCTCAGTAAAGGAGGAAAAATGAAAGAGATGAAGGTGGAACTTTTCATACCGGGAGACTTAAAGGAAGAACCCATCATTTATAACATTATAAAGGACTTTAATGTCTTCGTGAAAATAGTGGAGGCATCCTTTTCCACGGAAAGTGGATGGGCGTTCTTGACTTTGAGCGCTGAAAAGAAAGAGCTGGAAAAGCTGTTCGAATATCTCCGGGGAAAGGGCATCAGTATCGAAGTCAGGAGCGAGTAAATAGATGGCAGAAGAGGCGATAACGAAAATTGAATGTGCCGGTGCCCCCGCAGCCATCGGCCCTTATTCACAGGCAGTATCAGCGGTGAAACCAAACCCGCAAGGCAGGTAGTGCAGGCCGCGAGGCTTCCTAAGGACGTCGGCATTGAACTTTCCTGCATAGCACATAAATGAAACTCGTAAGATTTCTCCACAATAATAAAACCTACCGCGGTATTTTGCGCGATAATGAGATCACAGTCGATGGTCCGACTGGATCACGCAAGCGCTTTATTCTTGAGGAAGTGAAGCTCCTCGCTCCGGTCGAACCCACGAAGATCGTTTCAGTCGGTTTGAATTACAAAGATCACGCGAAGGAGCTGGACATGCCCGTCCCCGAAGAGCCGGTGATCTTCATAAAGCCCACAAGCGCGGTTATCGGCCCCGAAGAAGCTATTATTTATCCCGGTTGTTCCACGAGAGTGGATTACGAGGCGGAGCTCGGTGTGGTTATCAAGGATAGGATCCGTAACGTTTCCAGGGAGCAGGCACGTGGACACATTGTCGGCTATACCTGTTTTAACGATGTTACTGCGCGGGATTTGCAGAAAAGAGACGTTCAATGGACAAGGGCCAAGTCATTTGATACGTTTGCGCCCATCGGTCCATGGATAGAAACCGATCTTGATCCGTCCGATCTCAGGATACGGACCTTTTTAAACGGCGAGGTAAAACAGGATTCAAGTACCGCCGAATTTATATTTACGGTGCCGGAGCTGGTAAGCTTTGTTTCCGGGGTCATGACCCTTTTACCGGGAGACGTAATATCCACCGGTACGCCTTTCAATGTCGGCCCGATGGAATCCGGGGATGAAGTGGTTGTCGAGATAGAAGGGATAGGGTGGTTACGCAACCGCGTGGAAACGGAGGACGCGAGATGAGAGTAGTTCTGCAAAGAGTGAGAGAAGCGGCAGTAACCGTTAGAGGACAGTACATAAATTCCATAGGTAAAGGCCTGCTTCTGCTTGTCGGCATCGGCAGGGGGGATAGCGTGAAGACAGTCCGGGCGATGGCTCAAAAGATAAGCAAGTTAAGGGTTTTTGAAGACAAAGACGGTAAGATGAACCTGGACGTTATTCAGGCCGTCGGAAAGATCTTAAGTGTTCCGCAATTTACGCTTTTGGGGGATACGTCCAAAGGGAACAGGCCGGGATTTGATGGTGCCGCTTTTCCTGAAGACGCGGTGGTTTTGTGGGAAGAGTTTAACAAGTCGCTTAAAGGGAAAAAGATCCTGGTCAAGGAAGGTGAGTTCGGCGCGCATATGGAAATAAGACTCGTGAACGACGGACCTGTAACATTTATTCTTGATTCAAAGCGGGAGGAATAGAATGAAATTTTGTTCGGGAAACGAGATCTCCGCGATGACAGAAAAACTGATATCCGAAAAACATCAGGCCCACAAATACAGTGTCGATCTTACCGTTTCCAAAGTCCTGGCCGTGAATAAGGGGGGAGACCTTGATTTCGGCGGAAGTGAAGAGAAAAAAGCCCTCACCGAAGAGCTAAAGCCCGAAAAAAGGACTCCCGAAGACAAGTACGGATGGTGGACGCTGACAGCCGGTGAATATATCGTGAGATTCAATGAAAAAATTAAAATACCCGAGAATCGCCTGTGTATTTTGCAGCCGCTTCCGCGAACGATGAAAGCGGGAGCTATACACTCCGTGCAGGTATTTTTAAGCGGGGAAAACATCGAAGAAGTCGTTTTGCTTGTCGGCAAGTCAGGCCTTAATATCAAAGAGAACGCGAGGATATCTTCGCTTATGTGCATGGAAGCCATTAGCGGATAAATGAAGTGAGGTCCGGACTTATGGAATGTAATGAACATAAGTCCGATGACCGAACTTTACCCCACACCCAGAATTAACTGGGTGTGGGGTTAAATTCGACCGAGTAACTTATGCGCCTTACAGGCGCATAAGTTATGGTCTCATTTAAGGAGGGGTTATGGACAGGATAAGGATCGAAAAACCGGACAGCAAAAAGCTGGAAGAACTCGGGGTGGATTCGTGGCCGATATGGGAAAAGGAAGCATCCCGTTTTGACTGGAGCTATGACGAACAGGAAACGTGTTACATCCTTGAAGGAAAAGCGAAAGTCGAGCCCGAAGGAGGAGAGCCCGTGGAATTCGGCGCCGGAGATCTGGTTACGTTCCCAAAAGGGATGAATTGCGTGTGGGAAATATCAAACCCGATAAGAAAACATTATAAATTCGGAGAGTAGCTGTAAAAACCATGAAATACGTAATCTGCATTTTAGTTTCCCTTTTTCTGATAAGTTTCTTTGTCTCAGGGGCCGTTTCTGAAGAACCCGGGCTGACAATGACCGATGGCATGGGTTTAGGTATGCCGTTCGGCGGCGACTCATCGGAGCCGGATCTTGATCTGTGCCCTATGGGCGCTAATGTTGTCGGTATGTTCCTGGCCGCCTGGAAGAAGGGGGACATACGGGCAATGTACGATCTGCTTGACGAAGACAGCAAAAGAGACTACCCCTTCGAACAGGCCAGGTTTGATTTCAGGATGCTTGAATTCAGGCCCTACAATATCAGCTCCATCAGGAAAGTCGGCGAAAATTTTGAATTTTTACTGAGTTCCGGAGACTGGAAGGATGGGGATAAAGCTACGCGAAAAATGATTATAAGCGGCAGGACTTTCAAGATCATCATGCCCACCAAGGGTTCACCCTTTAAAAGATCCGCGGAAGATTATTTCTAGGATCCGTTATTATGCGAAATCCCGGCTAATTGCCGGGTTTTTTTTGTTTGTTCTTGACAAGTATAAATACTTGCTATATACTTGTTTTGTACTTAGAGGACGGTGGAAGATGAAAAGAAAATCAATGTTCAGATTTTATGTCACGGTCTCGGACAGGGGACAGATCTTCATACCCAAGGTGCTCCAGAATTATTTTCATATACACAGAAGAGATAAGGTCAAGTTCGTTGTGCAGGATGACGGAAGCGTAGTTTTTTCCAAGACGAGCAAGGAGGAGAAATGAAGAAGAAGAGATATATCCAGTGCTGCGAAATAGGTGGATCTATCTACGGAAAGAAAAAGTCCAGGAAGCGGACCGCTTCTAGCCGGAGAAACGTGAGCAAGAAAGACCTTGCCCACGTGTACGATAAATTCTTTAAAGACCAGGTTTCTGCCTTACACAGGGCGATCAGCAACAGCTAACAGTGGCTTTCACATTATCCTTGAAAATTTCCCCCATTGTACTAAAATAGGGACAGACACCATTTTTCTGAAAAAGGAGTATATGTCATGGCAGATATTAAAAAGATCGGAATAATTACTAGCGGCGGTGATTGCGGCGGATTGAACGCAGTGGTAAAAGGCGCTGCCCTGGCGGCAAACAATTCGGGTATAAAGTGTTACGTTATACCGAACGGCTACGCAGGGTTATACAATCTTGTGGATTTCGATGAATTGGTTGAACTTACCCCGGACAGGACAGATCTCATAAACCCCGACCTGGCAGGTTCCGAAGCAGGACATTCCCGCGTAAAGATCAAAAAGATAACCGACGAAAATAAGTACGAACGCATAAAAGAAGGTCTTAAAAAATTCAATATCGACGCTCTTGTTATAAGCGGAGGAGATGACACGGGCAGCGTTATCGTGGACCTTTCTAAACAAGGCATACCGTGCGTCCACGTGCCGAAAACCATGGACCTTGACCTGCAGACTTATTCCGTTGGAGGCGCTTCCACGATCAACAGGATCGCCGAATTCGCGGAAGACCTTAAAACGACGGGAAGGACGCATAATAGGGTTATAGTCATGGAAGTGTTCGGAAGATACGCCGGACATACCGCTTTCCGCGGTGGTGTGGCATCCGATGCTGACGCGGTATTGATCCCCGAGATACCCGCTGATTTTGATATTCTGTATGAGCACGTTAAGGAAAGGCTGACGAAAAGGATCAAAGAAAGCGACGTTCGCGCCGGGACTTATATCATTATAGTGGCCGAGGGTTTGAGGGACGCAAGCGGCCGGGAGATCGTGGACGAGAGCGCGGGCGTTGACGCGTTCGGCCATAAGAAACTGGCGGGCGCCGGAAAATTCGTAAGACAGGAATTGGCAAAGAAGTTCAAGGGAGATCCCGAAATAAAAGACTTCATGAAAGACGTTCACATGTTTGTCGAGGAGCTGTATACTGCTCCGGAAGTGCGTGAAGTGACCCCGGGACACCTCGTGCGCTGCGGTCACAGCTCGGCTTACGACGTGAATTTCGGCAAAGAAGGCGGAGCGGCGGCTGTCGCGCTTCTGGCGAAAGGTATAACCGGAGTCACCGTAGCCGGCGTCTACGGTAAGGAAGTGCGCTACATGCCGACGGAAAAGGCGATAGAGCAGAGAAACGTTGACCTGGATATCGTCAGCCTGCACGAAGAGCTTGGCATGTGTTTCGGGCGAAAGCCAGGAGCGTTTAAACCGGACTTCAAGGAGATAAAAGAGGCCCCGGAGAGGTTCTTGTAAAGTGAGGGCACAACTTACGCTGCGAAGCAAGCGTAAGTTGTAAGTCCGAACTTTACCCCACACCCAGAATTACCTGGGTGTGGGGTTTAATTCGCAGACGGCCTTCGGCCTACAATTTATGTTAACTTTTCTAATGCTCCACAAATTGTCTACTCATTAAAAATGGAATATTCCAGAGGTTCCATCGGTAGAATATTTCTTGTCAAATTCGAACACGGTGACAACCTTCTCGAAGAGATCAAAAAACTCATCAATAAGGAAAACATATCTGCCGCGACGGTCAGTTTCATAGGTGCGTTGAGCGGCGGAGATATAGTCACCGGCCCCAAGGAGACCAAATTGCCCCCCGAACCAAATTTTATGACCTTTAAAGATGGACGGGAGGTTATAGGATTCGGCACAATAATAAAGAAGGACGGAGAACCGTCCGTGCATGTTCATTCTTCTTTAGGAAGAGGCGAGGATGTGCTTACGGGATGTCTAAGAAATAACGTTGAGGTTTTTGTTACCATTGAAGCCGTCATAACCGAGTTGAATGACGTTAATGCTACGAGAAAAGAAGACGAAAAAACAGGCATCAACCTTCTTGCATTTGAGTAAACCTAAAAGAACATGATAACTAACGAACGAAGAGCCTTTAAGAGGGTCAATAAAAAGTTTGCTATTACCTACAAGCCTCACAACTCTCCGGGAAGCGTCAGGGGCACTTCTTTTACAAAAAATATCAGCGCGGGAGGGGTCTATTTTACGAGCATTGAAGGATTTGATATAGGACAAATGCTCGAGTGCATTATAAAGATGCCGAAGGTCGCAAAAGAAAGTAAATGGATCGGCAGAGTTGTCCGTTGTGAAGACATAAAAGGACATGTCGTGAAAACATACGGCATCGCTTTAGAATTTGCAAAGTCTTTCGGTAACGCAGATAAAGATTTAAGAAAAGCTTTGGAAGAAAACGGTTCTTAGAAAATTTAAAAAGATCACAAATTAAGATTATTTGCAAAAATTTCTAAAATAAAAATTTTTTTCTAAAAATTTTATTCTCAATAAAAAAATTTTATAAAATATTTTTTACCCACCCTTCAAGCATGCGACTGTAATCATACCTCGGAAATCCTTATTTCAAGCGATTTTCAGAGCGTTCAAACACAACATGATGATCAGCTCTTAATAAATGCTTCTTATTTTTATTTTTGGTTTAGTAAACAAAATTTTGATAAAAAAAATGTGAAAAAAATGTGCACTGAAGCTTGCAAATCCGTAATTATAATGTATTCTCTTTTACAAGGAAAAAAAAGAGAAAGAAATTTGGTTTTCACAAAAAAACGTTTAAAAAAAACGAAGGGAGGCGAGTAGAAATGGTAAAGAAGAAAAAAGCAGCAAAGAAAAAGGTCGCCAAGAAAAAACCGGCGAAGAAGAAAAAGGTAGCGAAGAAAAAGGTTGCGAAGAAAAAGAAGAAATAAGGTAATGCTATCTTAGCAGATTTGTTTAAAAACAGCGGTTTCTTTTTAGAAGCCGCTGTTTTTTTTGTGCGTTCAATTTAGCTTGATATCATTTTAATTACTATGATATAATACGCCCACAAAAAGGTGCGGTGGGGGCATAGCTCAACCGGTTAGAGCAACTGACTCATAATCAGTAGGTTCATGGTTCGAGTCCATGTGCCCCCACCATGTATATTATGGGCGCATAGCTCAGCTGGTTAGAGCGCATGCCTCACATGCATGAGGTCGGAGGTTCGAGTCCCCCTGCGCCCACCAGCCTTCGCCAACCTATTTATGTAGGATTAGGCTGCGGCTGGCTTCGCCGTAGGGACTCGAAGGGAGACGGCGAGCCTTTAATAAAGGGATGCTTGCGAGAGGGCGAGCAAGCAACAACAAACGAGACGGCGGATGGCCGACCGGAGGCGAATAGTTTCTTAAGCCGAGCAACAGAGGAGGCTTAAGAAACTGAGATGAGCCGGAGGCGCCGAGTCCCCCTGCGCCCACCACGAAGGAAATCCGGGCCTTCGGCTGACATCGATTGGACGATGTCACCTTCGGCCCCTCGCCCTGACGGGCTCGGGCTCAAACCGCCGGATTTCTTTAAGGGAAAACCAATGGTTTTCCCTTAACGGCAGCCTGCGGCTGCCTGTTCCTTTTCCTTTATCGGAAAGGACTTGATGTGAAGTTTTTGTGGGAAGCGGGTTCCGCTGTCACCCCTTTCCACATAGGTATTTATTTTGACTTGTTATCCCGAGCGAAAGCACGGGGCTTAAAAGAAAGAGGATTATGCCGGAAGAAACGAACTATAAAGAGCAGCTCAATAAGCTGATCCAGCTTCAGGAGGTTGACTCCGAAATTTACGGTTTGCGTTCCAAAAAGAATTCATTCCCCGTAAAAATCGAAGAATTGAATAAAAGCCTGCAGGAGAAGACCGGTAATATGGACAGCGCCGATAAGGAATTAAAAGACCTTCAGGTTACGCGCAGTGGAAAAGAGACGGACATGATGGTGGCCGAGGAGAGAATAAAAAAGCTTGAAGGGGACCTTTACCAGATCAAGACCAACAAGGAATACAAGGCCATCGAGCAGGAAATAGAAAGCATTAAGGCGGATGTTTCGCTCCTGGAGGAAGATATTATAAACCTCCTGGATAAGGTCGAAGAGGCGAAAGCAAAGCACGAAGAAGAAAAGAAGCTTTTCGAGGAAGAGAAACAGAAGACCGGCAGGGAACAGGAAAGCATCAATGCAGAGGAAAAAGAGATCGACGCGCGCCTCAACGAGCTCAACGGCAAGAGAAAAGAATTTACTCAAGGAATAGACGCGGGGATCCTGGCAAGGTATGAGAAGATCCTGGAAAACCGCGGCGAGAAAGCGCTGTCTAAGGTCAGCGGTGAATTCTGCGGCGAATGCAATATGACCTTGCGGCCGCAGGCGATAAATGAGGCAAAAATAAAAAAGAGTCCTGCTTTTTGCGAAAATTGTTCCAGGATACTTTATGCCGAAGAAGAATAAGATGGAGACGCTGGAAATATACGCGGACGGCGGCGCGCGCGGCAACCCCGGCCCGGCGGGTATCGGGGTGGTCCTGTTCGACGAAAACGGCGAGAAGGTCGAAGAGATATCCAAATACATAGGTCTTGCTACTAATAACGTCGCCGAATACATGGCTGTCATATACGGCTTGATGGAGGCGATGCTTAAAAATGCCAGAAAAGTCGTTCTTAACGTCGACAGCGAATTGGTAGCAAAACAGCTCAGAGGGGAATATAGGGTAAAAAATCAGGACCTCCTGAAATTTTTCAGCATTGCCTTGAATATTTTCAGAGGATTTGATAAAGTAGAAGTAAGGGAGATTCCGAGGGAGAAGAACAAAGAGGCCGATACCCTTGTCAATAAGGCCATAAACCTGGAATCCCTCTTATAAGTATAAAATTAGAGCTCATTGAAGCAGACTGGGTGATTGCTCTTTGTCGATACGGCAGAGAGAGGAAAGTCCGGGCTCCACATAGCAGCGTAGCGGGTAATGCCCGTCCGCCGCAAGGCGAGGATCAGAGCCACAGAGACGAGTCTCTTCGTTTTTACGGAGAGGGTGAAACGCGGCAATCTCTACGCGGAGCAAGGCCAAATAGGGAAGGAGTCAGATAAGTCCGATACGTGTCCCAGTTAGAGGTAAACCTCTAACGGGGCGTGCGGACAGACTGGCAACGAAGCGGCTAGTTTCGTCAATACTTCCGGGTAGGCCGCAAGAGGCAGCCAGCAATGGCTGTCCCAGACAGATAATCATTGGGTAAGACAAGATCTTACTTACAGAACCCGGCTTACAGGTTTGCTTCAGTGAGCTTTTTTTTATGTGAGGACACAACTTAACGAGCGGTAACGAAGTTAAGCTGTATGCCCGAACATAACCCCACACCCAGTTAATTCTGGGTGTGGGGTAAAATTCACACTATGACTTACGTTCACTTTGTTCCGTAAGTCATGTGCTCATTTTATGAAGACATATCTTGAATGTATTCCGTGTTTCCTGCGCCAAGCGCTGGAAGCCGCGAAGCTTGCCGGGGCGGATAAAAAGACGCAAAAGAAGATCCTGGATGAAGTCGCCCGCGCGCTCCCTGACTTTTCCCTGAACGTTACCCCACCCGAAATAGCAAGGACCGTATACGGAATAGTAGAAAACCACACCGGCGGCGTAGACGCCTATAAGCATATAAAGGAAAAAAGCAACAGCATGGCCATGGAGCTCTATCCGCGGCTTAAAAAAGAAATAGAGGGTGCCGATGACGTTCTTTTAAGCGCCGTACGTCTTGCTGTCGCGGGCAATGTCATAGATTACGGCGTCCCGCATGCCTTTGACATAGAAGGGGAGATCGAAGAGTGCCTGGAGAAAGATTTCGCGGTGTTCGATTTCGATGAATTCCGCGAAGCGATCGCGAAAGCGAAATACGTTCTTTATATACTGGATAACGCCGGGGAGATAGTTTTCGATAAGATACTGATCGAAGAGATCGGGAAAGACGTTGTCTGCGCGGTCAGGGAAAAGCCGATCATAAATGATGTGACCATGGACGATGCCATGCAGGTGGGCCTGGATAAGGTCGCCAAAGTGATATCGAGCGGGTCGGACATACCGGGAACGCTTATTCCGGAAAGCAGCAAGGAATTTCTGGAGCTTTATAAAAACGCCGACGTCATCATAAGCAAGGGGCAGGGCAATTACGAGACCCTCGCGGACGAAAAAATGCCGATCTTTTTTATTTTCAAAGCCAAGTGTCCCGTGGTAGCCAGCCACCTTAATTGCGAAGTAGGCGACATCATCCTCAAAAAACAATCTCTCTAGTGTCATCCCCGCCCCGTTAGAAAATGTATTTCTAACGGGGCGGAGATCCAATAAAAATCTTGACATGTTCTTTAAAATATGTTAACATATGAACAGTTGTTCACATATGGTAAAAAACCAGAGGCAGGGTAATGAGGAAAAAACTGGTCGAGAACGTAAGGAAAAGGATGAGGTCGCAGGAGGTCATCGATAAGCTGGCCAGGACGTTCAGCGTACTCGGTGACCCCACAAGGACCAGGCTGATATCGGCTCTTCTGAAAACGGAACTGTGCGTTGAAGAGCTCGCCTATGTACTGGACATGAGCCATTCGGCCATATCACACCAGCTCAGGGCGTTAAAGGACCTGGACCTTGTAAGGCAGAGGCGGAAAGGGAGAAGGTCGTACTACTCGCTTGATGACAAGCATATAGAAAAACTGTTTGATGAAGGCCTGAAACACGTTCTTGAAAAATTGTAAACGGAGAAAAAGTGAAAGAGATAAACCTTACCCAGCTTGGCGCAAAAAAGACCGCTGTTATTAAAGAGATACTCGGCGGGTATGTAGTTACCCGCAGGCTGGAGTCAATGGGTGTAAGGCCCGGCAAGAGCATAACCATGATCAGCGCACATTTCTGGAGAGGCCCCGTAACTGTTATAGTAGGCAAGTCCAAGGTAGCTATCGGACATGGTATGGCCCAAAGGGTTATAGTCGAGGTACCGGATGAATCAGGAAAATAAAAAAATACTTCTTATGGGGAACCCCAACGTGGGCAAAAGTGCCATATTTTCCAGGCTTACCGGCGCCAGGGTGACCATTTCCAACTATCCCGGCACTACCGTAGGCTTCACTCAGGGGTATATGAAACTCGGAGAAAGCGAGATAGATGTGGTGATCGACGTTCCGGGGGTATACAACCTGGAGCCGCTTTGCAAGGCCGACGAAGTAGCCGTTGAGATGCTGGACGAAGGCGATATGGTTATAAATATCGTTGATGCCACAAACCTTGAAAGAAACCTTTTTCTTACGCTTGAACTGCGCGAGCGGAATGTCCCAATGATCGTAGCACTTAACATGTGGGACGAGACCAGGCATAAAGGTATAACTATCGACATTGAAAAGCTCGAGAAAGAGTTGGGCGTGCCGGTCGTTCCGACATGCGGGATCACGGGAGTGGGTATAAAGGAACTGGTCGAACGGCTTAAGACCGAGAAAAAAACCGGGATCAAGCCATTGGACAGGGACCAGAAGTGGGAAGAGATCGGCAGGATCGTCGATCTTGCCCAGGAACTGCACCATCATCACCATACCTTTCTGCAGAGACTTGAGGATGTGAGCACCAGGCCCATTACGGGACTGCCGATAGCCGTGCTTGTGATCTATTTGTCTTTTTCCGTCATACGCTTTATCGGCGAGGGTCTTATTGGGTACGTTTTTGAACCTTTATTTGAAAGATTCTGGCTGCCGATCATGGAAAGGTTCAGTCTTGCGCTCGGAAGCGGCGGCTTTATTCACGATATATTTGTCGGAAAACTTGTGGAAGGGCAGGTCGTTTTTAGAGAGTCCTTTGGCCTGCTCACGACAGGTCTGTACGTTCCGATAGCTGCGGTCCTGCCTTACATTTTAAGTTTTTACCTTGTCCTGGGGATACTCGAGGATTTCGGGTATCTCCCGCGCTTAGCTACGCAGGTAGATAACCTCATGCACCGCCTCGGTCTTCACGGTTATGCTATCGTGCCCATGATACTGGGGCTCGGATGCAATGTGCCCGGCGCGATGGCGCTGCGTCTCATGGAAAGCCGAAGAGAAAAATTCATAGCCGCCACGCTCATGGCGGTAGCCGTTCCCTGCATGGCGCAGATAGCCATGATAGTGGGCCTTGTGGGTGAAAGAGGCGGCGGGTATGTAGCGATAATTTTCGGGACGCTCCTGGCAGTTCTTATCATCAAGGGCCTGTTAATGAACAGGTTTTTGAAAGGCAAAAGCCCGGAGATCTTGTGGGAGATCCCGCCTTACAGGCTGCCTCAGCCGTTGGCGGTCGTAAAAAAACTATGGATGAGAGTATCGGAGTTTTTAAAAGAAGCGGTTCCTTACGTTCTGCTCGGAGTCCTGGCAGTGAACTTACTTTATATTCTTGGGGTTTTTGATCTTCTTTCGCGTCTTTTTGCCCCCGTTCTTAGCGGCTTGTGGGGGTTGCCCAAGGAAACGATATCGGCTTTACTAATAGGCTTTTTGCGTAAGGATGTTGCCGTGGGGATGCTGGCGCCTCTAAATCTGTCGACTAAACAGCTTGTTATCGCTTGCACAGTCCTGGCGATCTATTTTCCCTGCATGGCAACCTTTATTATCATGGTCCGTGAGCTGGGAGCAAAGGATATGGCAAAAGCGGCGTCGATCATGATATTTGTCGCCTTGGTCGTAGGAACTATCATGAATCTTGTGCTTTAAAGTGGTAAAATAAGAGAAGCCATGAAGATCCTGGAGAAACTTGACAATATCTGGCAGAAAAAATTTACCCGCAGGGACTTTCTCAAAAAATGTCTTACCGCCGGACTCGGCATGGGCGCCTCTTTATATCTTTTTGGCCTATTTTCCAAATACAAGGCGTACGCCGCTATCGGGGAAAAAAGAGGGATGCGTGAAGCCCTTTTTTACGAGAAAATGGGGGGCGATGCGGTAAGGTGTCTATTGTGTCCGAACCAGTGCATGCTCAGTAACGGCCAAAGGGGTTTTTGCCGCGTCCGCGAACCCGTAGACGGTAAACTTTACACTCTCGTTTACGAGCTTGTCTGCTCCGTTCACGTCGACCCGATAGAAAAAAAGCCGTTGTACCATATGCTTCCCGGAAGCAAGTCGTTTTCAGTAGCTACCGCGGGATGCAATTCCCGGTGTAAAAACTGCCAGAACTGGACGATCTCGCAGAGGCCGCCGGAAGAGACCACGAACAGGTTTTTAAGTTCAGGGAACCTTGTCGCGCGCGCTTCGGCGAACGGATGCGCCTCAATAGCGTACACGTACACCGAACCGATAATATTCTATGAATACATGATGGAGGCCTCCAGGCTCGCCAAAGAAAAGGGGATCTATAACGTCATGGTGACCGGGGGCAAGATCAACCCTGAACCCGCAAGGGAACTGGGCAAGTATGTCGACGCTGCCAATTTCGACCTTAAAGGTTTTGATAAGAAGTTTTTAAGGGAGAATTGCGCGCAGGATCTGGACAATATCCTCCAGGCATTGACCATCATGAAGCAGGAGGGCATATGGGTCGAAGTGACGAATCTTATAGTCCCGACCCTTAACGATAATATGAACGATATACGCCGTATGGTAAAGTGGCTCAAGTCAAATCTCGGCCCCGACACGCCGCTGCACTTTTCGCGGTTCTGGCCGCAGTATAAACTGCGTTCTCTTTATCCCACACCCGTTGAGACCCTGAAACGGGCCAGGGACATCGCCATGGAAGAGGGGATACATTACGTTTATATCGGGAACGTTCCGGAGATCGGTGTGGAGAGCACGGTGTGTCCGAAGTGCAAGAAAGTCGTTATCAAAAGACTGGGTTATAGTGTACTGGAAAATAATGTCGTAGACGGGAAGTGCAAGTTCTGCGGAAATAAAATACCGGGCATCTGGAAGTAAAGTGAAGTCACAACTTACGGAACAAAGTGACGTAAGTTGTATGACTGAACATTACCCCACACCCAGAAAAATCTGGGTGTGGGGTTAAATTCGCACTTATGATTTACAAGCACAACAGCGCTTGTAAATCATGTGCTCATTTAAAATGGATTTCAGAAAAACAGCCATATTTTCCATGATTCTGATGGGCGCCACCGCAATGGTATCCCAGATAGTCTTTATGCGGGAGTTCCTGGTGGTGTTTTACGGCAATGAGATATCCATCGGGATCATCCTCGCGAGCTGGCTGATATGGGGCGCTTTCGGCAGCTGGTTTCTGGGGCGCTTCTCCGACCGGATCTCCGGCAAGGTGAGGCTGTTCTCGCTCTGTCAGCTAAGCCTGGCGTTCATCCTTCCGGCCACGCTCTTTGCCGTCAGAAGCTCCAAGGTGCTGCTCGGGATCGCGACCGGAGAGATCATCGGCTATTATCCCATGGCCCTGGTGACGTTCGCTATCCTGGCGTTATCTTGCACCGTAATGGGATTCATGTTCAGTCTCGGCTGCCGGGTATACAAAAGCGCCGCGGATATTCCTGCCCAAAGGGTGGCGAGCGTGTATATTCTTGAAGCTGTGGGCGCGCTGTCCGGCGGACTCCTGGTGAGTTATTTCCTGATCCGGCATGTTGTGCCGTTCGGTATTATATTTATTATATCATTCCTTAATCTCGCGGCTTCAATAGCAATGCAGAAGCACGGAGAGCCCTCAAAGGCAAAAAAAGCGCTTCTTACTTCGATGATCGCCATTCTCATTTTTGGACTCATAGCAACATTTGCCGGAGGCATTAACAAAATAAGAGAGCTTTCCTTGGAGCGCTTATGGTCCGGTTTTGACGTTCTTGAATCCAGAGACTCTGTTTACGGGAATATTGCCGTTACAAGCAGGCCTGGTCAAAGATCATTTTACGATAACGGCCTGCACCTTTACACCGTCCCGGATCTTCTTTCGGCGGAGGAGGCGGTTCATTTCGCGCTTCTTGAAAACAGGAACCCCGAAAAGGTGCTCTTGATAGGCGGAGGCGTGGGTGGCCTTCTGGAAGAAGTTTTAAAATACCCCGTTAAACGGGTAGATTATGTTGAGTTGGATCCCGTTATAATCGAGATGGCACGAAAATATCTCCCGGCAAAAGATTCAGGTTATCTCGACAGATCCGAAGTACATATCATAAATGAAGACGGCAGGTTTTACGTTAAAAGGACCGATCAGACTTACGATTGCGTTATTATCAACCTGGGCGATCCGTATACCGCGCAGCTTAACAGGTTCTATACCGTGGATTTTTTTAAAGAAGTCGACCGCATCCTGAGCAAGGGAGGCGTGGTGTCCTTCGGTCTTACTTCTTCTGAAAACTACATAGGAGAAGAGCTGCGGGATTATCTACGCTCCGTTTATTTGAGTGTACGCGAAGTATTCCCGGATGTTTTTATCGTGCCGGGCGATACGGCATACTTTCTCGCGTCCAATGAAAAAGACATGCTCACGAGCAGTAGCCGGGTCCTTATGGACAGGATGAAGGAGAGGGGAGTTGACGCCACGTATGTACGCGAGTATTACCTCCTGTCAAAGCTTTCCCCGGAGCGGATCGTGTATGCCGAAAGAACGATAAGGGAAAAAGTCCCCGTAGCCCTGAACAGGGACTTTAAACCGGTTTCTTACCATTACGCGACGGTATTCTGGAGCACGCACTTTGACACGCCGCTTTTCCGCCGCTTTTTAAGAACGCTTACGGCGGAAAATATCTGGCGCGCAGCAGCGCTTTTTTGCGCGTTTATTTTGATCTTTTATTCCTGGAACCGCAGGCGCCGCGGCAAAAGGGCCGTTCTATTGGCTGTCATGACCACCGGTTTCGCGGAAATAAATTTCCAGATAGCAACGATCCTTTCGTTCCAGGTTATTTACGGTTTTGTATTTTATAAATTGGGCGTTATTATTACTTCCTTTATGGTCGGGCTGGCTTTTGGAGGATGGATCATTGCCAGGTACATGCCGCGTATCAGGAATGACTTGGCGGTTTTTTCCTGGACTCAAGTCAGCATCTGTCTCTATCCGTTAATATTACCGCTTATCTTTTTATTGTTTTCAAAGGCAGATTCCGGCGCGGCTACCTGGTGGGGGTCAAATGTTATTTTTCCGTTTCTGCCGGTCATAGCCGGCACGATCGGCGGGATACAGTTCCCGCTGGCCAATAAAATATACCTTGAACAAAAAGAGCAGATGGGGCGCGTTGCCGGACTGACTTATGGCCTGGACCTGTTAGGTGCCTGCCTTGGATCTTTGCTTGCGGCTGCGCTCCTTATTCCGGTGCTTGGTATTTTTCAGACATGTTTTCTTACTGCCTTGATTAATACCGTTGTTCTGGTATTATTACTAAGAGGTGCGAAGAATGGATGACTCACAGAAAACAAAAGAACAGATTTTAAGCGAACTTGAAGAGCTTCGCGAGGACGAGAAAAGATACAGGTTTCTTCTGGAGAACACAAAAGAGATCATACTTATTCTTGATAAAAAAGGAACAATAAATTTTATAAACAAAGAGGCATTGAAGACCTTCGAGTATACCGAAAAGGAGGTGATCGGAAGATCAATAGCTAAATTTTTAGGTAAAGAAAGCCTTAAAATAGCGTTCACCGCCCTTGCCCAGGAGTTTCTCCGCCGTCCCAGGACGACGATAAAAGTACGCGCCAGGCAAAAATCCGGAGAAATGAGAATGATGGAAGTCCTGGAGGGTTCAGCTCCCATCCACGATGAAAAGGGCAGGATGAAAGAGATAATGATCAATTGCCGCGACGTTACCGAAGAAGAAAAAGTGACAGCGGCGCTTAAAAGAAGTGAAGGCGATTACAGGAAGATCTTCGAAAACCTGCCGTTTTTAGCGATTACTTTCAATGAAAAAGGAAATTTGCTGGAAGCTAACAAGTGGGCCGAAGAATTCACGGGTTTAAAGCTTGAAGATTTCAAAGGCAAGAACTTCGCGGATTTCGGTCTTCTTGATAAAAAAAGTTTATTGAAGGCGTATATTGAGTTCAAGAAGAACCTGCAGGGAAGGGTAACGGGAAAAACCGTTTATACGATGAACTTAAGGGGCGACCGGAAAAAATATATGGAATTGGTCGGGATCCCCCTGATCGAGAACAAAAAAGTGACAAAAGTTCTCACTGTAGGCATAGATGTTACCGAGATGAAAAAGGCTGAAGAGGAATTGAGGGACTCTGAAGAGCGGCTTAAGATAATGTTTGAGTCCGCGCCGGATGCCTATTATTTGAACGACTTAAAAGGTAATTTTGTAGATGGCAACAAAGCTGCTGAAAAAATGATCGGGTATAAGAAACAAGAACTGATAGGGAAAAATTTCATGAAATTAAAATTACTTCCGCCCGATCAGATCCCGGCCGCGTCTTCTATCTTAGCCCTGAACGCGATAGGGCAATCAGCCGGGCCTGTCGAACTTTTTTTGAATAGAAGAGACGGCAGCCGGATGGCCGTAGAGATAACAACACACGTGGTGAAGATCAAAGGTAAAGGCATGGTTCTGGGTATTGCCCGCGATGTAACCGTTCGCAAGAAGGCAAGCGAAACTATCAGGGAGAGCGAAGCAAGGTTCAGGGAGTTGTTCGATCACATGAAAAGCGGTGTGGTGGTTTATAAAACGGAAAATAACGGCGAGGATTTTATAATCGAAGGCTTTAATGATGCCGCGGAAAAGATCGAAAACGTTAAAAGAGATGATGTTATAGGAAAAAGCGTCCGGAAGGCGTTTCCCGGCGTTAAGGATTTCGGTCTTTTTGAAATTTTTAAAAACGTATGGAAAACGGGAAAACCCGAACATTTTCCCGCGACTGTTTATAAAGATCAAAGGATCGCCGGCTGGAGGGAGAATTATGTCTATAAACTGCCCTCGGGCGAAGTTGTCGCGATCTACGATGACGTTACCGAAAGCAAACGGGCTGAAGAAAAGATCAAGAAACACCTAAAGGAGCTTGAGGTATTCTACAAGGCGAGCGTAGGCAGGGAAGAGCGCATACTGGAATTAAAGGAAGAGATAAAGAGGCTGAAAGAGGCCTTGGGGAAAAAGTGATAAATGGACCTACTGAGCGTTTTTAGTTTTTTCAGCTTATTGATATATACGTTTCTGGCAATATATGTATTTACCAGGGACCCGAGGGCTTCGATCAATCGCGTCTGTTCAATCCAGTTGCTTTGCTTCGCGATATGGAGCTACGGGATGATCTTTGCGCATTCCCCGAACGCCTCAGAGAAGACCGCCGAGCTTTTCATGAACATCGGCTCTATCGGCTGGGTCAGTTTCAGTAGTTTTTTCCTGTGGTTTATCCTTATTTTTACCGAAAAAGAAAGGATCTTAAAGGTAAAATTGATCTACCCGGTCTTTTTGGGCTTGCCCCTCTTGTTTATTTATAAACAGTGGACCGGTCAGTTAATATCTGATTTTGCCGCATCGGCGCATTGGACGGTAGGGATGTGGTCAAGGTCTATGTGGCCGGTCTTTTTCTCGCTCTATTACTTTTTATTTATGGGGGCAGGGCTTTATTTAGTCTCTGTTTACGCGAGGAAAACGAAAAACGTGCTCAAAAAGAGACAATCAAAAATAATTTTATCCACAGTATCCGTTACTCTTATACTGGCTTCCCTGACCGACATGGTGTTTCCCGAATGGAGGATCTTCATAATACCGCCCGCGGGAGATTTTATTTCAGTTATCTGGGCGTTCGGGATCGCGTATGCCATGTCCAAGTATCAGTTTTTAAACATAACTCCCGCAATGGCGGCCGACAGCGTCTTTGCCACTATAACCGATGCGTTATTCCTCCTTAATGCCGACGGAAGGATAGCTGCTACGAATAGAGCGTCGGAAGAACTGACCGGATTTACTGAAAGTGAGCTTAAGGGAACTTCGCTCGGAAATTTTATCGGGGGAGATATCTTTGATCGAACCTTGATCGACAGGCTCAAAAAAGGTGATGTCGTAAGCAAGCATGACATCAACCTCAGGGCAAAAAGCGGGAACGAAATTCCGGTAAGGTTTTCCGGTTCCGCCATGATAGGAGATACCGGTTTTGCCGGAGCGGTCTGCATCGTCAGCGACATCACGATGTATAAAGAAGCGGAGAGGATACTGAAGGAAAACCAGGCGAGATTAAAAAATCAGGCAGAGTCGCTCGAGGCGTCCCTGGAAGAGACGGAAAAAGCCCGCCGCATCATGGTAAGCATGCTCGACGACAATAATCAGGTAAGGGCGGCCCTGGAGGCAAAAATAAAGCAGTTAAACGAGACGCAGGATAAACTGTTCCAGTCCGAAAAACTGGCCTCGCTTGGCAGGCTGGTTTCCGATATGGCGCATGAAGTGAACAATCCCCTGCAGATAATATCCGGCAGGGCCCAGCTTGCGCTCATTGAACTTGCGGAGGGTCTGGAAAGGGAAAAAGAAGAGTTCAAGAACAATCTTACTATTATCATGGATCAGTGCATGAGGGCGAAAGACATCATACAGAGATTGCTTTCTTTTTCAAGGCCCAGCAGGGGAGAGATAAAGGAAACCGACATAAATGAATCTATCGAGTATGTGGCCAAACTGGTCGAGCATCAATTTTTACTTGATAAAGTAAAGATAGTAAAAAAATATTCTTTTTCTTTGCCGACCGCTAAGGTAGATGAAAAACAGATGCATGAAGTATTTATGAATCTTTTGAAGAACGCGGCTGATGCGATGCCAAAAGGCGGAAAGATCACAATATTCACAAAACCGGAAGGTGATAAGATCCGCATAGATTTCAAGGACACCGGAAGCGGCATATCAAAGGACGATATGAGAAAGATATTTGATCCGTTTTTCACGACAAAGGAAGAGGGCACGGGGCTTGGTCTTTCGGTGTGTTACGGCATCGTGCGGTCTCATGGCGGCGAGCTCAGGTACGAAAGCGAACCGGGAAAGGGCACAACTGCAACAATAATATTGCCTTTGAAAAGTAAATAGTATATATTTAATAATAAGAGGAGGAGTATTTATGGCAAAAATTATGATAGTTGACGATGAGCAGGAAATTCTTTCTTTATTAGAATTATTTTTAACGAAAAACGGGTTTCAGGTTGTAAAGTGTCCGGGCGGTAGATCAGCGATAGAGACCGTAACGGCGGATAAGGCCATAGACCTTGCAGTGTTGGACCGAAGGATGCCTGACGTTGACGGGTCTGTTGTGCTGGAGGAGATAAGGAAGCTCAATCGCGGGATCCCCGTGATACTCCTTACCGGTTCGCTGGGCGATCAGACAAGAGATCTGGAAGTTGATGATTTCTTGATGAAGCCTATCGATCTAAATGAACTCCTGGAAAAGGTCAAGAAACTCCTTAAAACGTAGAGTTAGTCGGGAATTTGCCCGATTTTCCACTCTATTGTTCCCACCTCTATATCTATAACTCTTTATAATACAAAGCGTTATAACAATAGTTAGGAATTCGAAAAATCTAGCTATCTTTCTCTTGACTTAACCTCCCACATATACTATTATACTTTAGATACGTTTAACATTGCTTGGCAAAAAAAATTAGAAGCTTGGCACGATACAAATAGTTTCTAGAATAAAGGCAAACCTATGGTGACATAGGGGCGCAAAGCTTAGGGTCTGGAAATTTTGTATGCCAAGCGGCGTGTATCATGCCAGTGGCACGCATCTAGAAAGCCGAGCTGCCTAGAGATTAGGCGGTTTGGCTTTTTTTATGCCCGGGCACATGGAGCGGCGTTATCCTTCCCTAAGCGGGATAATGCCGTCTCCACCCCGGGCAATGAAGTAAAAGGTGAAAAAGATGAATAGTTACACAAAAAGACACAGGATATGGCTTAAAGCGATCGCGACGGTCGTAGTGTGTCTGTTTGTGTTCAATGACCTCGCGTATCCGCTTTCCGCTTATACGCGCTTCAAGCCGCTGATCATAACCGAAGGAAAAGGTTTCAAAGAAGACGCGGGGTTTCTTTATTTAAGCAATCTGATCGGCCAGGCATTAAATATTGAGAGGAAAATAAACGGAGAAATAACGCCCGAAGTCATAAAAATGCTAACGAAAAAGCATCTCAGGGCTATAGATTTTACGCGGTTCAAATGGAAAGAGCTTTACAGGGAAGGAAAGGCGTTTTGCCTGCCGTATGTCAGAAAAGAAGACGGAGGGACGCAGATACTTAAATACTTTCATCCGGATGACATCAGCGCAGAATTCCCCCACAAAATATTATTCCAATTCGAAGACGGGACGAAGGTTATCCTTGAAGACCCGCTGAAGGACGAGGGCGAAGGGTCATCGGAATTCTCTCTTGAATTGGATCAGATGGCAGCTGATATCGCGGCCGGACGATTTGATGATATCGCGGCCGGACGAGATGAAAAATTTAAAAGAGTGCCTGATGAGGAACTGCCTCCGCGGATAAAGAAAGGAATGGGAAAGCCCAGCCTTACTATACGCGGTGTTTATGAATATACCGGCGGAAAGCTCGGGCTCCGGGTTTTGAAAAAAGGCGTCAGAAATATAGATGTTTTAAAGGGCTTTTTTAGAACCAGGTCCCGATGGCGTTGTCCTACATTTTTCCGCGATCATGACGACGAACATGTTTACGAGCTTGATCTTCTGCCCCTAGGTTATCGAAATCTTAAGGATATTGCCGGTGAATATGCGGAAAATCTGCCTTCCGGGTGGAGGGAAAAGATAAGGCAGGCAATAGCAAGTGCTTTGCGGCGCGACGGAGAATGGTTCGGCCATGGGCATATGCATTCAGGAAATATTATGGTGAAAACAGATGAAGCAGGAGATCTAGTCGACATAAAATTAATTGACTGGAAACAGCTGCGAAGACAAAAAATACGGGAGGAATTAAAAGAATTTATTGAAGGCAGCCGGCAAAGCCTGGAAGGCCTTTATTTTGAAGGTTTCGCGCTTGAAGGGTTTGATTTTCGAGGTAGAAATTTAACCAGTGCCAGTTTTCTTGCGTGCAATTTGAACTGGGCGGATTTCAGGGGGGCAAACCTGGAGCTTGCAAGAATGAAGTTCAGCGATTCAAGGAACGCCGATTTTACCGGAGCGCGTTTTTCCGGCTCAGACCTGGAAGCCACCATGTTTGGAGGAGCCGATCTGACGGATGCTGATCTAAAGAACTGTAACCTGCGCGGCTCCATTTTTACAGGAGCCAATCTGGAAGGAACTGATCTTAGGGGATCTTTTTTAGATGGAGCTGACTTTAAAACGGCCCTGATGAAGAATACAAAATTTGACAAATATATGGGAGAAAAACTGGAAAAATATAGATTCCAGGTTAAATACATTGAAGATTATTGTGAAGCGACAAGCCCCGACCTGGATGTGACCCGTCTGGAAAGGCTTGTAAGGGACGCTGCTATTGGGTCTATTCCAGAATTTAGGGCTAAACAGGTGGCCGGATACTTTTTACCCTACAAAGAGATGGATGATGATTTTCTTATCAAAGCCATCAGGAAATGTCTTTACGAGGACCCATATTTTTCTATCTCAAATTTTGATCTGGAAAGTAAAGAAAGAGAAGCCCTCAGAGAAGGCATACCTTTAATTGTTAATGAAGCAAGGGATGAGGTGGTCGTAAAGACGTACGGCATAGGCCGCAGAGCGATAGACTTGCAGCAAGTAGTGAAAATGCTCATCGATCATTTGGAAGAATGCGGAAAGAAAATAAATATAAGGCTTATCGGCTACGACATAAGTGAAAGAAGCTTAGATTTTTCACGCTATCCTATGAAAATTTTTATAGAATCCCTTCCCGCCGCATGGAGAGAGCGCATAAGTTATGAGGTCTATTACGGCGATCTTAAGGAAAGGAAATGCTGGCCGATGATGACGGTTGATCCGCTGGCGGATATAAGCATAAAGAGGCATACCTGGATACATCTGGAA
>JBAROI010000090.1:0-3181 GCA_049642015.1 Candidatus Omnitrophota bacterium
GCTCATGGAAAAGGACGATTATGACCTCGTTTTTGCGATCGGCCCACTGATGATGATGAAAGTCGTATCCGAAATGACGAAATCCAAGCCAATTAAAACGCTTGTTTCCTTAAACTCCATCATGATAGACGGAACGGGTATGTGCGGTGGCTGCAGGATCCTTCATTCCGGAGAATCGAAATTCACTTGCGTTGACGGCCCTGAGTTTGACGGCCATCTTGTAGATTTTGAAGACCTCATGCACCGCCAGGACAGGTATAAGGATAAGGAAAAACTGGCCCTGGAACATTATGAGGGAGAATGCAAGATCGGGCTTGATAAAAAGGATTAAGGACTGAAATATGGCCCCTCGCTTTGCTCGGGGTCATTTCCGGCAAGGGAGCGATAGAAATGAGAGAGCAAGATCCCAAGAAGAGGATAAAGAATTTTAACGAAGTGCCGTATGGATACAGCGAAGAAGAGGCGGTTGCTGAAGCTTCACGCTGTCTTCAATGTCCGACCGCGCCATGCGTCACAGGGTGTCCCGCCGAAATAGATATCCCCGGCTTTATTAATGCGATCAAGGAGAAGCGTTTTCTGGAGGCTCTCGCTATTATAAGAAAGACGAATTACTTGCCCGCAGTATGCGGAAGGGTGTGTCCTCAGGAAGATCAGTGCGAAAAAGTATGCGTTCTCATGAAAACCGGTAATCCTATAAATATCGGAGCCCTGGAGAGATTTGCCGCTGATTTTGAAAAAACACTGGACCAGAAGGCGCCTGCCCACCCTCCGGCGCAGAAGAAAGAAGAAAAGGTTGCTGTTATCGGATCTGGCCCCGCAGGGCTCACTTGTGCGGCCGATCTTGCCAGGATGGGATATCAGGTAACTATATTCGAGGGCCTTCACAAGCCCGGCGGAGTTCTTACTTACGGCATCCCCGAATTTCGTCTTCCAAAAGACATTGTGGAAGAAGAAGTTAACGAGATCGAGGAGCTTGGCGTAGAGGTCAAGTTTAATTATCTGATCGGCAGGACAAAGACAATAAAAGGCCTGCGCAAAGAAGGCTTCAAGGCTTTTTTTGTGGCCTCGGGCGCAGGTTTGCCGTATTTTATGGGAATCCCGGGCGAGAGCCTGAACGGCGTATATTCTGCCAATGAATTCCTTACACGGGTAAACCTCATGAAAGCCTTCAAGTTCCCTGAATACGATACGCCGGTCAATGTAGGCAAAAAAGTAGCCGTTGTAGGTGCCGGAAATGTGGCGATGGACTCAGCTCGAAGCGCGCTCCGGCTGGGGGCGGAAAAGGTCTATATTGTTTACAGGAGAACGGAACAAGAAATGCCCGCTAGGATAGACGAAATACACCACGCCCAGGAAGAGGGCATAGAGTTTCACCTATTGACAAGCCCCATAGAGATCATAGGTGACGAAAAAGGCGAAGTAAAAAAGCTCATATGCCTTAAAAATAAGCTGGGTGAGCCGGACGACAGCGGCCGCAGGCGCCCCGTATCCATAGAAGGTTCCGAGTTTGAGATGGAGATGGACACAGTTATTATAGCTATCGGCAACGGGCCTAACCCGTTACTCCTAAATACCATAGATGGCTTGAAGCTTGGCCGTAAAGGCAATATAGAAGCGAGCGAAGAAGGGCAGACGAATATTGAAGACATATTCGCCGGTGGGGATATAGTAACCGGATCCGCTACGGTTATTGCAGCTATGGGGGCAGGAAAGCAGGCCGCAAGAGCGATCGATAAGTATTTACAGTCCAAAAAATAATTCATTCCGCGCCATTCCGAAGGCGCAGCGAAATCTAGTTGAATTTTATCCAACAAGTGCTATACTTATTTAAGAAAATACCTAATAAGGATAAAAATGCCTAAATTAATAGCAGTAGTAGATGACGTACCTGATCTATTGAGGGTCGTGAAGCTCCGCCTTAAAAAGGCGGGATTTGATGTCGAGGGCTTCAAAGATGGGGAGAGTCTCTTCAGGTTTCTGGAGAAGCAGAAGCCGGACCTTATACTTTTAGATATAGGGCTGCCTGAAATGGATGGGTTTGAAGTCTGTAAAGCCCTAAAGAAAGACGATGAATACGCATCTATACCCGTTATTATGTTGACCGCGAGGGACCAGGTAATAGATAAGGTAGTTGGATTTGAGCTCGGTGCGGATGACTATGTTGTTAAACCTTTTGTATCCGAGGAACTTATTGCCAGAATAAAAGCAGCGATGAGAAAAAGGGAAGAAGCGGTCACGTCAAAGAAGGTAAATATTGGCGACGCAATCCTGATAGATGCAGATAAACACAAAGTAAGCGTCGACGACAAAGAGGTCGAACTTACATCTGCTGAATTTAAAATACTATATTTACTTGCTTCGAGAAAAGGACACGTCTTTACACGGCAGGCGATATTGGATTATCTTTGGGGCGACGAAAAGATAGTTGTCGACAGAACCATCGACGTTCACGTGCGACATCTGCGGGAAAAATTAGGCAAGTCATCCAAGTTCATAAAAAGTGTTCGAAATGTCGGGTATAAAGTAGAAGAAGAATAGCGAAAAATCGCTGTTTTTCCGACACCACTTCTGTAAAAAAATCCACTCTTACAAAAAATTTCTTTAAAAAAATATTTTTTGCGATTTCTCTTTTTATATACAAATTTAGGAGAATAAATAGCAAGATAACTCGTTTTTAGCCTCGTTTAAAAAATAATGTGTTCTTAATATACGGTCAATATGAAGTCAATGCATATATAGTATATTTAAAGTGAAAATAAAAAGCGAGGCCGAAGATGAACATTAAAAGAATCCCAACAATAATTACTCTGATGATCGCACTTGTTTGCACAGGTGCGGTCTCTGTCTATGGCCTCCCGGAAGTAAAAGAAGTTGTTTCAGGCGATGCAGAAGTTCAGTACGTAGATTCAAACACGATGCAGATCAATGCTACCGATAACACGATCATAAATTACAATTCATTCAACATCCAAGAAAACGAAACGGTTTTAATTTCTCTCCCCTCAAACAATTCTCAAATTCTAAATCGAGTTTTAGGAAATTCCGCGAGTCAATTAAATGGAGATTTAAATTGTAACGGAGTTTTTATTTTGGTAAACAAGTCCGGAATTTATGTCGGACCTAACGCGAATATTGATGCGGCAAGTTTAGTTCTTTCGACAAGAGACATTACAAATTCTGA
>JBAROI010000111.1:0-19238 GCA_049642015.1 Candidatus Omnitrophota bacterium
GCTGGCGGTAAAGCTCTTCGGTGTTCTGAACAAGGCGGGCTCTTTCGGTCATGACGCCCTTAAAGGCTTCCACGTTCTCTTTGTAGAGCTTGTCGTTCTCGACTCCGTAGAGGGCAACGGGCTTGTCGGTGACGATAGTGAAGAATTCGCCCGCTGACATGCGGCCCTGTTTCATGAGGTGCTCGGCGGCCTTCCTTCTGGCATTCTTGTCAGGGAAGGTCTTAAGGATCGAGGTGTCCACATACCCTGCTGAACCTTCTACTGCTATCATGCTCAGGTCATAATTGGCGACCAGGTGGTCTAAGAGGCTTACTATGGATTCCTGCGCGGAAAGGGATGAGTGGGCGTCCTGTATGTTTATGACGACCTTCTCTGTCCCATTGGCGTATGCTTCCTGGGCTGTTCCTGCGGCGTATGGGATGCCGGGGATGTTCGTCTGCGCTAAATGTGTTCCCCCCTGCGCCCATACAACCTGCTGCCAACTAAAAGTTATTATAACTATGAAACTAATAAACTTAAAAAAGGAGGCATAGTGTCTCCTAAAGTCGGCTGTGCCTCCTTCTCGCCCCATTAAGAATGGTTCTTTTTTATTTTCCATATTCTGTTTTTTGTGTATAAATCGATTTTTCAAACGGGGCGGATATAAGTCCGCCCCGTTGACTCACGTCTATCCCGTCATGCGGGATCTTTACCCTTAGTGACGCTCATGCCCACCGGCCGCTTGGCAAAAACCGGAGGGCATGAGCATCTTCCCCGCATCTCCCATGGCCAAATGGAAGACGCAAGGCTGGGTAGCTACTTTATGCCCTTATCAGGGCTTTTCTGTACCTCCTGAGCTCTTCCCTGAGCTCGTCAGGATTTATTCTTTCCGCTTTCGGAAGCACGAACCACATTCCTCCCTTAGAGTCTATTCCTGCTTCCTCCAGGTATCTTTCAAGTTCTGCCTGGTCGTCCCTGCGCGAGATGACTTCCAGAGCCAGGTCGTACGCTTCGGGAGTCGCGAACTCGTCCCTGTATTCCATGTAGAGTACGTCTTCAGGCAGTCCTTTATCTTTTCTGGTCTCGTTGTACTCGTCGATTATGGCTATTCTTTCCGGGCTGTACTGGCTGCTCAGCTCTTTGTAGACCTCTTTCGCGGTCTTGTCGTCCACCACGAGCTCACAGAGTTCGTCTATCTTCATCATCTCGGCAAGTTCCTGGCCTGTCTTGTCCATAGCTTCTTTCTTGGAGAGCCTTATCTGAAGCCTTACCGGGTAATCCTCGGGATCGGTGTATCCGGCCTGTTCCATTCTCCTCTTGTGAGCTTCCGCGAGAAGCTTGGCTTCACCGGCAGACTTCGCCCTTATACTGATGATGTTCTTGCCTTCTTCAGTCTTGAGATAACCATAAGCGTGAGCCGTCAACGGGCTTACGGTTATCGTGCCCGCGTAATTGACCATCCTGAGGTTATACACACTAAGTTCAGAAGCCCTTAATGACCTTATAACCGGTATACGTTTCGCGATCCTCTCAAGGATGTTTCCTATATCGGCTATTTCCTTTACGGTCGCCTCATCAAGTTTTGTAAGTCCGGGGTTGGTAATATTAAAGAGTCTCTTATCTTCCTCTTCTATCGCGCTTACAAGCCCTTCTACGGCGTTGATTATCTCACCCCATGTCAGGCCTTCTTTTTCGATAACGCCTTGGGCGTAAGCACCGGCTTCTAATCTTATTTTCTCAAGCATTTGGAGATTCTTTTCTTCAGTGGGCTCGTTCAGGGCAACAACCTTTACGCCGCTCACCTTTTTGTCTACCATGTCAGCGGTTTCGCTCGTGATGCCGACAACGCCGATCACGATCGCAGTCTCCCTATACGCCGGGAAAAGCTCAGATATTCCGCCTTCAACTGCGAGGTTGTCCATCAAACCGGTTTTAACAAAACTCATCGCGCGCTTCAGGAACTCAGCGACTATCTCACCATCGGTTTCTACGGCATGCCTTCTTAAAATTTCATAAATAGTATCGAATACTTCATCGTCCGATCTCTTTGCCGGCGAAGTTCTCGCAAATTCGTTCATCATCAGGGAAACCCGCTCATTGATCAGCTCTCTCCGAGCTTTTTGTTTCCTATCGATCAGGTAATTTCTCGCGATCAGAACAACTGTCGCAATGAAAACAAGCACAGCCAGGCCGGCGGCTATGAACGCAATGGCCGCGGGTGATAAGAAGTAGGCCCCTATCGCGCCTATGCCGGCGGTTACCGTTACCGGACCTAAGAGGGCTGCTCCTCCGGTTCTCGGCATTCCGCCATAACCGAACCTGCTGCTCGTATCGATTTTTTCTATAGCCCCGCTGACAGCCCTGCGAACCATCTCGGATTCGTCCCTTATCATATCCCTGAGGGCCGGTAACGCGCTTCCGGCATTCTGACCCATTTCGCCAAGAGCCATTGCCACCGCATAGCGCACTTCTATACTTCCAGTCTTCAGCAGTATCTTGAATACCGGAATAACTTTTGCCGGATGGGGTCGTAACTTTTTAATCGCGTTTACCGCGGACACGCAAAGATAACTGTCTGCCAGAGCGCTTATCAGGATCGGAAGCGCCTTTTTCGAGGCTGCCGGACCGACTTCACCAATGGCTTCGATCGCTGCCTTGCGCACATCTTTGCTCCTCTGGTCCCCGAGCGCCTTTATGAAAGCAGAAACTCTGTCTGTCTCTCCGCGTTTTATGTAGCCGATCCTCCTAAGGGCCTGCATGGAAGCGTTCCTGACGCTCTCTTCGCTGTGCCCCAAAGCCTTTACAAGGAGGAAAACCGCCGCCGAATCATCGGCTTTGGCCTTTATGTTTCTGATCGCTTTTTCCGCGGCGGCACGGACAGTTTGTTCGTGATCTCTTAGCGCGTTAAAAATAGTTTCGGCTTCTTCCGTTCCTTCAACGCCGATAAAAGAAAGTATCTCCACTGCCTGAGCGCGAACGCCGGCATCTTCATTTTTTGCTGCCTTTATTAAGGCGGGAACGACGGGTCTTCCGGCAGAAATAAGCTCGGAGCGGGCTTTCCTGAGAGTCTTTTTATCTTTTAACTCTTCTATAAGCGAATTTATCCTGGATTCGTCTACGGCTTCTTCCGCGGCCGGAGGCGCCCTGAGCTGAATCCCTTTCGAAGGAGTCACTTTTGCAATAATTTTTTCCATCTTATCTACTACGCCCAAGGCATACAAGGCTGCCTGGCGGACTTCCGCGTGCGGATTGCCTAACGCTTTCATAAGATAAGGACGAGCTCCTACGGACTCGATCCCTAATTTACCGATGGCGGTCGCCGCAGCTTTCGCGATCTCGTAATCATCGCTTTCCAATGCTTTTACCAGAACCAGGATCGCTTCCTCTGCCTCACTCTCAAGATATCCCATTTCGGCCAGAGCTTTCATGGCGGCAGTGGAAACCTCCTTGTCCTTGTCGGCTATCGCGAGTATTAGCGTAGAAATAGCCTTGTTGGCGATATGTCCGAACTGGCCGATGTTCGCGGCCGCTTCTAGCTTCTCGGTCTTGCTCCCGCTCCGTGAAAGCAACCTTATATTGGCGGAAAGCACTCTTCCGAAATTAAGTATTCTGCGCTGATCGACCGGTGCGGCCTCCCAGGCATACCTGTGCCAATCTGCGTATTCGGGTTTGCTCATCATTACCGAACTTACAAAGGGCATCATGGCAAGCATGCCTTTAATATGTGATCGCGGGAATAATGCCTCGTGGACAATAATAAGCTCGCGCGTCGTAACCGGCAGCTTCTCATCATAGAACGCCGGGTGGATTTTTCTTGTTGATTCCGCTATCGCCGTAAAAAGAGCTTTTCTCCTGGAAAGGCCGTTGCGCCTTAACGCTACGTAAACGTTCTTCCCGATCAGGATAAACCTGACAGCGGCCAACAGCGGGTAAACGCTTAAGGCGAGCGCTGTCACCATAAAATCGTAACGGGCGCCGAGGTATATGATCCCGGCTACAGCTAATAGGAATACCAGCCCGTAATAAATGCCGTTGATCGCCTTGAAGGCGTGCCCTCTTCCCCTGAAAATGCGTCTTCCAAGCTGGCCTCTGGAGGCCTTCGTGGACATTCTGCTTCCGGTCTGGGCGGCGAGTCCTCTCGGTCGCCTTTCCCTTCTTTGCCTTTCAGGCTTTACAATGCTCTTGTGCGCTTCTTCCCTTATTTCGCGCACCCTTAAGGAGCTTACCGTAAGGATAGAAAGAAGGCTTTCCAGGTGCTGCCTCTCCTTCACGCTCGTAGCCTGTTCCAGTCTACGTCTGACAGCTACAAGCGCCTTTCTTCCGTAGTCTATGACCTCCTGGCCATCCGGGGCTCTGCGGACTTTCGGCTTAAGGACTATTTCACGCGCTTGCCGCGGCCTTCCTCTTGGTCCCTGGCCGCTCGTTGCCGCAAGGTCGGGGATCTCTTTGCGGATCCGCAGGTGCCTGATACCCAGCGTTCCTTCCCTCACGGGCGTCATGGAATCGGCAGGAACGATAAAAGCTATCCTGCACCTTGCGAGCTTAGTCATGTCAAAACCCCCATCCATCACTACCAGGGTGCTGGAAGAAGCCTTTATGGATATGCTATACCATTTGTACGGATCGCCCGCGGTCCTCCAGGTGGTGCACCTGTTTCCGTTTTCATCTTCAAGTATAATTCCGACAGCCGACGAGGGCGGTCTGCTCCTTAGCTGCGGACCGTCAAAAAGGCCCGGTGTGAACCGGAACTGGAACGCAAGCTCATCACGCTCGCCGGATCTAAGGGGCTCCAGGTCTTCTCTCCTTACTTCCACGCTCGCCGTCCTCGCCCTATAATGTATAACACTGCCTTCCGATTTGACCCTGAAGTCCTCTTCCGTGCTGGCAGCGCCCCGGGCATCGAGATCAATACTTATTGATGTTATTTCTTCGTCGCCTACCCGGGTAGTAGCAATGTCCCCCATGCCCGGCGTCTTTGTTCCTTCATTGAGTCTGACTTCTCTGTATCCGGCTTCTCTCATCGAAACGATATGCCCCTGGGCGTCTATCGTAAAACCTGCGTTTTCAAACTGTTTCAGCACATCCTGTCTCAGCTCTTCTATCTTTATATCAATAAGATCCCTCACGTACATGCCGTTATCCAGCTGGATGTCCTTTCTGAACCTCAGGACCCTTTCGTAGGCCCTCATCTCCGCTCTTGCTACTTCCCACAGCACTTCAGCTCTTCTGAGTGTTTCTGCCGCTCTTGATGCGGTCACTCCCGGTTCGTTCACCTGCTTCATCAATTTGTGTATCTCCTCGATCTCACCCTGTATTCTCCTGGAAAGCCACGTATCATCCTTATGTTTATGGTCCTCGAAGACTATGTCCTCGAAAGACCCTGTGATCGGATTGTGTTCATCGTCCAGGCTTCTAAGCAATTCCTCAAGAGCCTTCTTGAGCTTTTCAAGTTCTTCGGCGTCCTTACTCCTGTCAAAAATCGGCTTGCTCAAGTTGCCTCTTCTCATCAACTCTTCACGCGCCCACGTCGCCGAGTGGTCAAGCATGTTAGACCCGTACACGAACAGGTCGATGGTCCTTTCCGACGGATCGTCCAGCCGTCTTTTCAGATCTCGCAGAAGGTATACCTTTCTGTACGTTTGATTTTTCATATCCTTCGTGTGACCTGGAGCCGTGATCAGTATCTTTTGCCTCCATTCCTCGATCTTCTGTACGCTATCACGGACAAGTTGTAAGGTCATGAAACCAAAAATGGATATAAAGACCCCGATTATAGCAAACGTTACCCAGTGCCAGAAAACCTTAATGCTTCTTCCCGCGTACCTTTCCTTGTCCCATTTGAACGCCCAGGAGGTTTTTAGATAAGCCCACCATCTTCCCGTCACACTGTACCTTCTGCTTGCCAGCATTATCCTTATGTCCTGGCCGACGTGCATGGTCTTGCCCCAGAAGACGTAAGCGCCTACCATGATCCTTTTCCACGCGTGCACACATCCTATTACATAGAACATGTGATAGAGGCTTTCAAGCATCGCTCCGGATGCTACCCTGATGTCCCTGGCGAGGATCCGCTTCTTATGGATCTCTTTTGTCCTGTACAGCTGCCAGACTTTCGACCCCCACACGAAAAACGCGAAAAGCCAGGAGACCGCCGCCAGTATTGCTATAACGTTCCACGGCGCGAAAGCATAGGTTACAGCTACCGTGAGAATTGAAACGACGGTGGAAAATATACCTACGTAAACGAAAGGCATGAAGCCGATCTTTCCCTCTTTCAGCATGTTCAGGGCCCTTATCTGCTCCTCGTGCATCATCTCAAGGCGCTTCCTGAGTTCTGCGGCATCTTTCCGGATGAGTTTTTCCCGTTTTTCGGGGCTCAGTTTCTTGAAATACTCGCCCAGCTGCATGCGTCTTGTCATGAACCTCCCGGGTATCGAAGCAACATTTCTTCCACCTTCTTTGCGTCCCTCATTATCCTCATCGCCTTCGTACCACGCCAAGAGCGCTTCGTCGGTCACGGCAAGAGCTTCTTCTATCTTTTTCAGCTTTTGTTCCTGCTCGACGATCTCGGAATCCAACTCTACCCTGTCTTCCTGCCCTTTGGCGAATATAGCGCTGACCGAATAATAGGGATGCAGTATAAAGGGAATGATAAATATAAGAAACCCGGCTACCCAAGCGTGCTGTTTCGCGATCCACCCGAAAGAGACGTTCATTAAATACGACAGGTCGGAAGACATCGCGCTTAAGAAGAGTTGCGCCACGGAACCGGTCGCAAAGATAAAACTCGCGTAATAGAAGATAACGACAAAAGAGCAAAGGATCGTCACGGTAATAGCCATGTACGCTATAAGCGGCAGTATGGAACTCGAGAGTGTAGCATGAAGGTGCGTCAGGAGTCCACCGCGG
Source organism: Candidatus Omnitrophota bacterium (assembly GCA_049642015.1). GTDB lineage: Bacteria > Omnitrophota > Gorgyraeia > Tantalellales > Tantalellaceae > JBAROI01. The sequence goes on from JBAROI010000111.1 coordinate 6,889, forward strand.
CCTTTCTTCTTGATCAACTTCTTCATGTTGGAATTCTCATGGAAAGGAGTCCATTCATTCGCAAGAAATATAAGCCCCTCGTGATACCCTACCAGCCACCTCGTGACCTGGAATACCCTTATCAGGTAGTTCATCTCCGTTACGGGGTCTTCCGGGGTGATCGTATCGTACGATACTACGTTATAATCCATCATCCACATGACGAAACCCAGCATGTAGTCTTCCGCGATCTGGTTGGCGTCCCAGGCGCCGGCGAGCATGGCGTCTCTTGTCATGAAGATACCCGTCGTTCCTCCCAGCGGCTTGAACCAGTCCTGGCCCGCCCAGGTTCCGTCCCAGCCGTGCTTATACCACTGCTTGTATTCGGCGTAGTGGCCTATGGCTCCCAGCGAGTAGGTGGCATTGATCGAGTGGGCCAGTCTTCCCTGGCCGCCGGCGGGCCTTGATATCCTTTCAAATTCCCTGAACCGCATCATCGCCTGGAATATCCTGATCTTTTCTTCCTGCGACCGGTCCTTTACGCTGACGTGCGTAGTGAGGAATTTCACGACCCTGTCTATATCATCTCCTTCCATAACGGTATATAATTCCATGTCGTCCATCATGCGGAGGCTTTCCGAGTTTAAGCACCTCCAGTCGCCGTTATTCTTGTTAAGGACTTCTATGGCCCTTTCAAGTACTTCCTCGAAATTCCTTCTCGCCCTGTCGGCGGCCTTTGCCCTGACCTTTATATTGAACCTCATGCATTCGAGCCACATGTTTTTCTCCCGGCCCGCAATATCTATATACTGTTCTTCGAGCACTTCCGGCGCGATCGCGTCCCAGTCCGGCTCTGTCTCCTGAACCTCCCCCTGATCATCGTCGACCTTGCCCATCCTTCTTTGCATATCCTCTATCAGAATTTTCATGGTAAAGTAAGTGGTGACGGCTTTCCTGGCCTGGTCTTCCTCGGGCCTGTCTTCACCATCGAGTATCTCTCCGAACGGACCCTGCGTAAACGCCGCGGCGTACGTATTGGCCAACGGTTTGGTATAAGTCTGCACGGGTTCTCCGGGTCTGTTGGGAGCTCTAGGGGGTCCGCCTATGTACTCGAGCCACGACGGCATTTCGCCCCACCTCTTCCCCTGCTCAAAGCCGCTCCAGGTACCTTTGTCGGTCTGTTCGCCGGCTATAACAATGTGAAGCTTCGGATAATGGAACTGAAGCAACGATTTTAGCAAAAATCCAAGAACGTCTTCTTCGCCGAAAACAGTTACCCATATTGAATAGGTAGGCAGGATCGGATACACATCCAGGTCCTGCTCTTCCTCATAGGTGAGCCGATCCCGTATCTCCTGCTTGGTCAGAGGCCTTATGTCGCCCGGCGTACCGTCCTCGTTAACATCATCTTTGGTTATAAGCATCTGTTCGATCATCTCCGCATCCGGCATCTCGTCGATCATGCTTATTATGCCCCTCTTCATGATGCGGTCGTAGACTCTGGCTCTCATTACATTCACATCATCAGGAATAGCCGCGGCGTCTTCTTCGATCATAATGTTGCAATACAATTCCCTTAAGAGTTCCGGCGCTTCGTTGCCCAACAGCTCAAAGAGAGAAGCCACGGCCTGATCTTCATTCAGGCCAGACCCCATGGCCCTTGTGAGCCTGCTCTTTATGCAGCCATGAAACTGCGTATAATAATATTTCCCCACCGGTCGCGTCAGCATTTCTGTTATTTTCCCGGCAGTGAGAACATCTATGCAAAGTATTTCGGAAAGCGTCTTTTTGTCTTTCTCGGTCAATTTGACAAAATACGCGTGAACGGCATTTGAGAGTTCCTGGTCGCTCAGACCGTTAATGTGTTGTACTTTCTCTTCCCTCTGACGCTTTCTTTTGTCAAAATCCACTTCGGCCGTAAAGTCCGTTCTTCCTCCCGTCAAGCGATAAAGAATGTCTAAGGCCTGATCTGAGATATTCATATTATCCGGCATATTCGCTTTGTCCGCCGCATTGGCCGCATCTTTTAACTTATCCAGTATAAATAACCTGTGAAAGAATATTTCCGCGAGCCTGCGCTTGCCGTCCGCGCTTACCTCCCCGAAAAAGTCCGATAAAGCACCCACCGCGCCTTCCAAGTAAACATCCTCTTCAAGTTTCCGGATCACTTCCTCTCTTGGGATGCGCCTCTTCAGCGTATCGCTTTTTTCGTTGAGCTCTTTCTTTTTATCCTTATCATCCTCTTTTTCTGCTTTTTTGAACAGACGCCTATGAAAGACCCTGCGCAGGTTATAATCGGATATATCGCTCCTAAAATGCTGGATCAGATCGCGCGCGGAGATATTCTTGTCATACATCATCGTCCTCATAAGGCGCTGTCTTGCGGCATAAGACAGCCTTTTTACCGTACTTTTCCGGGTAAGCGCTTCGGTCATCGTGCGAAGCACCTGTTGTTTCTGGTCATTCTCACTGAGACCCGTATTAATATTAAGCGCCCGCAAGAGTTGCCGGTCGTCCATGGCAGCTACGCGAAATCTTGTAAGCTCGGGAAAAAGGCAATTAAACGATTCATCGTCTATGGCCTGTTCTGTCAGCACCCTGTCCATATACTCCTGATGGCTCTTTTCCTTGGGAGTTATTATGCGGGTAAGTCTTTCAAATTTACGGACATCTTCCGCCCTCAGAGACCTCGGGTCCCTGCCGCATAGATGCACCCTGGCAAGAGAAAGGAGGTCACCCATGGGATACGCCTGAACTGCTACCCTGTCAAGCACTTCATATTCTCCCACTACACCCTCGGCCCTGAGCCGCTCGTCAAGCAGCAGCATATGCAGAAACATGTATTTTCTTCCTTGGTCGTTATTCATAAGCCCCTGCACTGTCTCCTGCTGCTGGTCGGGCGTATCGCCGGGGCAAATCCTGTTAACCAGCCTTGCAAGAAGCGCTTCGTCGACGCGGTTTATCCTCTCTATGTTCCGCTGGGTCCTTTTGTGTTTCTTTATGCTTAATTCCTTTGGTGTTTCAATGTCTGACCCTCTGAGGTCAAGGATCCTAAGCTGTTCGCCACTAAGGTCCTGCAGGGCGTACCTGATCTCTTCCATGAACTTCTCGCGGGAGGTATTGATCACATCAACGTCCATCAGTCTCCTGAAAGATCCGGATACTACGGCTGATCCGAATTTATCCACGCCTTTTATCTTGGCGGAAGCCCTTATAGCTCCGAAGATGGCCACTGCTGACAGAATAGGCACCGCGTAAGGCAAAGTTACTTCCAGATAAAAGAAAACGCCTATGAACGAGATAACCGGCACCGCGATATTTATTATGATCTCCCTTACTTTATCTCTCCAGTCTTTAAGCCGGCCCAGGGCGTGTTTACCCAGCTGCAACTTGTATACCGTAAACAGATAAATAAAAGCAGCCGTGATCACGTAGGTCGCCACGTATGATTGCAGGAATAATTCCGCGAGAAAAATAGCGAGGGATTTATCAAAGCCGGTAACAGTCGTGGAATATTTCCCGAAACCTACGAGGAACGGAAACGCTTTCGCGATGACGCCTCCGTTAAGCCACGTAAGCAGTATCATGCCTCCGACTACGAGCAGTGACGCGACCATGAAATATATCCAGATATTTGTCACTATCTTGGTCCAGCCTTTTAAGTTCGCCTTCCAAGTTCCCCACTTATCAAGATAGAGACTTACGCTTTTTTCGGCTCGGTTGTCATCGCACCTCTTGGAACCTTCCGTATGGCCAATACCGGGCTCTTCCACTGCCCGCTCGAACAAGTATCCCTTTGCTTCATCGCGTGTCGCCATGTGACTTTCCTCTATTCTCCTATGCGCTATGCGGGTGGTAGTGTTGCCCAGGCCGTACTGGAAAGTTTTAAGCATTCTCTGCGCCTCAAAATACCTCAACACGCGCTTATCATGGGCATGCCACACCGGATAAACTTTCATGTTGTAGCGATTATTGTCAGCCATCTCGACCTGCTTATCCAGGTGTGTCCTGGCCCTTCTTCTCGCCCACCAGGCAATGAACATTACCGGAAGGATCACGGCCAAAGCACCGCTTGCCGTCATACCTAGAAAGGTCCAGTTGCCCATGAAGATAAAATACGGAAGCGCGTACGGCATGTAACTCATACAACCATAGACAATGGCTGCAACGACGGCTATCTTAAATACCTTTCTTAACAGGAATAATGCCAATTTGAGCGCTGCGCGCGAAATCGGGGTTATGACCGCCAGCGCGTAATAAGCGATCTTTAAAGACCAGGAGAAGACGCCGTCTTTTTCTGACGCATAATCTATCTTCCGCAGCCAGCCATCCACGCGTTCGCCCCATCTATCCAGCTGTTCGGATATCTTTTTCTGCCAGCCCGATACTGTTTTGCCGATGCCGGTGATCCATCGTCCGGCCCTTAATATGCGCGGAGAAGAAAGCTGTCTTGTTATGTCGTCTCGCGTGTTATGTCTTCTTCTTTCCAGCTCAGCCAATTCTTTCATGGAACTCTCTATAACCGGTATGAAGTTATGCTTGTAAACAGGGCCGGATACCCCCTGGTTCTCGACAATAAGCCTCTTGAGCGCAGACTCGTCATCGATCCGATTTATGTCGCGCATGCGGCCATGATCATCTACTTGCGCCCTCCCCTTTACTGTTCTTCTCAGTAGATCCCGCAACTCGTCTTTAGACCAGCCTTCGGTCACCCTGTGAAGGTCTATCATGTCAAGTCTTCTTCTTTCCACGGCATCAAGTTCTAAAACGTCCTCAACGACGGGCGCCGAAAGGATCTCAAGGGCGGTCCTGTTTCCGATAAAAATATCATTACTTTCGCCTTTCAATAGCGCACCCACCCTTTTCTTGATCTTAGCGGTCTTCTTTATAACGTTCCGTTTGTACAGAGAATAGGCCGGGTCTGACTCAAAATCCTTCCGCATCCCTTGAGTCCTGAGCTGTTGTTCGCGAGCCCCGAGCTGCTGTTCAAGCGTCCGGAGTTCCGGCAGCTCCTGCTGAAGGTATTCCCTGACGTTCTGGACGGAAAGCACGATCCTCCTCCTGTAAGTCGCAAACGGTTCTCCCGTAAGCAACATTAACTCCCTTGTCACATCAAGCGCGCTCTCCCCCATCGCCTGAAGCCATGCCTGAAGTTCCGCGGAATCTGATCGTTCTATTTTCAGGTCCTTAAATTTTTTGATCATCTCACCAAGATCTTTATAAGCTTTCAGGCTTCCTACCGCCGCAGTGAACTGTCCTTCCTGTTCTTTATCAAATTTTGGAATGCCCCTGGCAGCCGACATCTCACGGATCGCTCTTCGGATCTCGTCCCGCTTTTTCTCCAGCTCCTCTCGGTTGTTATATGTCTGGTCCGCGTTAAACTTACGTTCAAGCTCCTGAAGCTCCGGAAGCTGCTGCTGTATATATCCGGCTATACTCTCTGCGGTAAGCCTGAGGGCCCTTTTATAAGTCTTGAATTCATTGTTGACGGCTCCTGTCAGGATCTCTTTTATCTCGTCGGCTTCTTCGTCCGCCAGATCTACGTCAAGCTGGTTCAGGTTGTCGGATACGGTTTTTGTCTGGACGAGCATTATGTCCCGCAACTGGGCAAGTCTTTCATGTGACCAGTCGGTGAAATAAACTTCTTCCATCGTGCTGCTGAGACCGCAAAGAAGTGATGAATCGCCGCCGATCGTCTCAAAATAACTCGCTCTTGCCATTGAGGCATTAATTCCTTCCAGGGTCTCCTGCATTTCCTCAACGGTCCTGTCCTGCTCTTTCGCACGATCCGGGGCCGCGCTTGAATCCTGCAAATATCTTCCAAGAAATGCCTTGGCGATCATGGCCGCTCCAAGGATACCTATTCCAAGGTAGACTCCCATACCTACCATGCTGCCGTAACGGGCGTGCATAGCGATAGACACTACTATGAGGAGAGCGCCCAGGAATACGCGGGTCCATTTTGCTCCTTTGGGCGGTGTGATCTTGCTCTTTTCATTAGGAAAAGCTCGCGAGGTTTGCGGTTCAAGATATAAACTCTTTTCAGTATCGCCGAACGCCTTGACGTGGCCGGCTACAAGCTTGTCCAGGGCGTCATAATTTATTTCAATGGTATTTTCGGGCGCTTCAGCGGCAGGCGCTTCTGGTCCGCCGAGAACTTCGGGGCCGGCCGGACCGCCGGGGACTCCAACACCTGTCGGAGGAGCGCGCGGCCCATCAGGCGGCGTTACACCGGCCGATGTGTCCGCTTCCTCGGCATCAGGTATTATACCCTTACTGTAATCGTGAGCGGCTATGATGACTCTTTTCTGCTGTTCAAAATCCAGTTTTGTCCCGAACTCGGGCACATGGTTCGTGATTATAACTATACAACCGCGGCGATTTTCATCGTCGGTAAACGTATTGTTTTCATACAGGTCCCTTAACCAGGTTAGGGTCATCACGTCCAATATCGGAGTACCGAGATCATCGGCCTGGTCGACGAGATCCATTACGCGCCTCTTTATATCTTCTCTTTCTTCTGTCTCCGTTACCGCTTCCATCTGTTGTGTACCCTGGCCTCCAAGAGCTGCCACTCCCCTGTTTATAAGCCATAAGTAGTCGGAACGGTTTTCGTGTTCGGTATGAAATTGTTCAGCGACTTCGTTCAATCTTTTTACAATATCTCTTTTTATCTCTTCCGTTCTCTTAGCGTTAACATCAGTGTCGGCACCGATCTTACCGGCCATTTCGACCGCAGCATCCACCGCGTAACTCCAGAGCTCGTACTGGTAGCTACCCTGCAGAACGTTCATCACGGCATTTATGCGGACGTCGTGGTCCTCGTGCTCAAGGTTTTTGACGGCGCCTTCAACCACGACCTCAATTTCATCGACAAACGAATAATCAAATCCGGCTATGATCTTTCTTGCCGCGATACGCACGCTTATCTCATCATCAGAAAGACACTCTCTTAAGCCCCTTTCAACCCCTTCGTTCTTTACATTAAGGCCATTTAATAATTCTAAAGCGGCCAGGCGCACGTGCATGTTCCCGCTCTTCTTTTGGCTTGCTACAGCCGCCACGCATCCTGAAGCAATTTCCTCTTTGTCGGCCGTCAAGATCGAAAGCGACATTGATGCCGCCTGGAACACGCTGAGAACGTCATCCGCCAAACTGTCGAGCAGGGCTAAAACTACATTACCCCGTAGATCCGGAAATTCACGCGGAAGCCCGCGAAGATCGGTAATTGCCAGTTCTCTCACGGCAAAATTTTCGTTTTGAAGCCCGGCCTGGCTTGCCGTAAAAAGCTGATGTTCCGTAGCGCCCAATTGGACCAGCGCCACCATGATTTCGGGATGCACCGTCTGGGATTCGTCCACTGCAACAATGTCGATCAGATCAGTGATCATCTGCGCTCTCATGTTCTGGTTTGCTTCATGACGATAAGATCCGATCTGTACCAATGTCCTGATAGTCGCTGTTCGTACATCCGCCTCCGGGTCGCGCAGGGCTTCTTTCAGAAACGGAACAGCTTGAACGTCATATATTTGACCCAAAGCTATAGCGGCGGCTTTGCGGACGCTTACTTCAGCGTCCTTCAGCTTCTCGCCTAAAGGCACTATAGCATCCTTGTTGTGAGGGTCGCCCAGGGCTTCGGCCGCAACAGCGCGTACGTAAGCGTCTTCGCTGTCAAGGGCGGAAATCAGCTCCGAAACGGCGTGTTTTCCGATCTTTGCCAGCGAAGTTATCGTCTCCTTGCGGACTGTATCAGTTGTGCCTGGATCAAACAAAATGTCGATCAATCCAGGAATTATTTCCCCGTCCGGGGTCCAGTCCGGAGAAGAAGCCACGTTGCCCAATATCTGGATCACTCCGCAACGGACATACTCAGAATCAACCTGAAGAAAAGTTAGTAAAATATGTGCAGTGTATTTACCGACCTTGGAAATGGCCTGCACTAATGCCCGGCCAAAAACGGTGTCTTCCGTCTGGGCCTCCAGGGCGTCGGTAAGACAAGTGATAAAGTCGCTCGCCTTACGTTCATCCGCGGCGCCCATTTCGCCGAGGACATACGCTGCCCCGGCGCGTGCCTGCACCCCTTCTGCTGCACTATTAAGCACATTTTTAACCGGCTCGATGACTGCTTCGCCGCTTGCTACCAGCGCTTTTTCGGCAAGCTTATATACCTCAGGATTGCCGTCCGCGAGCTGTCCGGTCAGTTTTTGAGCCGTAATCGGTTCCAACCGTTTTTTGGCGCCTATTTGTCCAAGTGTTTTAATGATGGCGCGCTTGAGACTTTCGTCCGGGGACTCCAATTGAAGGATTATGGCTTTTTCGGCCCTCTCCGCGCATAGCCTTTCGGTATTATCTTCCAGGTCCCTTGCTCCTATAATATTTCCTATTGCTTCCACGGCAGCCGCCCTGTAAACAGCCATTCTCGCGTAAAGACGATTCCTTTTCGCTTCGAAACGTTTATCCGCTTCTTCATCGATCTGTCTTTTTTCGTCAGCTGTAAGTTTCTTATTTTCCTTGGCGAGCCTCTTTTCCTCGGCGCGTTTCTTATCCGCAGCCCATTTTTTCTCCTCATCAGTGGTCAAATCACCAAGCGGCTTGATATTATTAAAAAGACCTATAAGGGGATCTACGGCTCTTAAGTCACCAAGTCTACCCAGGGCCCTGGCTGAGAAGGCCAGTATCTCAACATCTTCTTTTTCGACACCTATGCGGCGTATCAAAATATCCACTATATCCTGGGCTATGCCTGATGCGGCAATGTTGGATCTTACCGTATTGACAGAAGCGGTCGTCAAAGCACTAAGAAACGCCCTGGCAATGAACCGTTCAGTAGCGCCTGCTTTTCTCATGTTGCCGAGGATCGCAGGATACGCTTTCTGACTTGAGGCAGCTATTGCGTGTCCCAGAGTTTTAACAATTTCATCTGTAAATTTATGGCCTTCGGACAGTTTGACGGCAAGCTTGGTAAGCCCTCTTACGCCCCACGCCTTAAGAAAACCATTGGACCTTCTTGCCAGAAATCCATGAAACGCGCGACTTATCCTTTTGCCGTATATTCGCTTAAGTACAAAGAGTGTCGTTAAAAGCCCCAAGGCCAGCCAAATCTTCCACCCCGCGATGCCGCTGGCCGACAGAAGAAACATGAAATTATGGGCGTCCAGTTCGTCCTGGGCGCGGTCCTTGAATGATATCTCCACCATAGTCCATCGTATCCATCTATAGGTCGCGGAATTGAAACCTTCTTTTCGTAAAGCAAATTGGGCGAATCTTTCGAGATAACCCTTTGCTTCAGGCATTTCGCCTTTAATTTCGAACCAGTCACGCTGGACTGTTTCGAAATCCGTCTTTTTGCCGCTGGCAACAAGGTATTTAAACCTCTCTGCGTGGCCGGTCGGAGTCCATCCAAAGCTGTCTAAAGCCATCCTGGCGGCCTTGCGGACATTGAGATCCGTATCTTCCAGGGTATTTTTAAGAATACCTACTATGCGCTCCCTTGCCTCTATCAGCTCGGCCCTTCTCTTTAGTTTAAGAGTGACGCTGATCCTGCCAAGCGCCTTGATCACTGCCTCGCGCGCGCGCGTCGGCACTTCTTCTTCTCCGACATACCTCCCCAAGGCATCGATAAGGGGGGTAACTGCCGGCACGCCGATTTGAGCAAGACTCCTGATACTGGAAGCGCGCTTCCGGGCGCTTTCGTCCCCAAGTTCGGCGATAAGGTCTTCCGCCTGCCGGGTAGCCCCGGAAATGTCTTCTTCCGAAGCGGCTTCTGCTTCATCAGCGGCTTCCGCTTCATCAGCGGCTTCCGCTTCATCAACGGCTTCCGCTTCAGCGTCTTCCGCTTCAGGTTGTTCAGACGTGGCCTCTTCAGGACTTTTCACAAATTTCCCGTAAGCGTTGAAAATATTATGTACGTTAGACTCTATCCAGCTGGTGTACTCCTTATATTCGGAGAGGTATCTATCCATATCACTGGAGATATCTTCACCTACACTGTTTTGAGAAAGCATGGTAGAGATCATTTTTTCGGTCATCTCCTGGGCTTTCCTTTGATATCTTCCGGCCGCGTCTTCGTCACCTTCACTGGTTTTTTGCTCTAATTTTTCCCAGGCTTTCCTCGCTTCGCTTCTAAAGTGATCGTTATAGCCTCCGCATATTGAAAGCAAGAATTTTCTTTCGTATTCCCCGATGGTGCCGCAATATCTTACAAAATCGCGTACCGCCTCGGGGGTCTTCTCGCGAATCATTCTCTTCAGGATCCGGGCAGGTTCTTCACCGATAATCGCGTCCAGTCTTTCCTCGATCTCGGACATATCCCTGTCCGCCGCTTCTATTATCCGGAGCGCCTCTATTCCTCTTCGGACAAGATTGTAAAACGCCACGTTATCACCGGCGCCTCTGTGCTGGACGGCCAGCGTCTTCAGCGTTTCGATGGTAGCGGGGCTGTTGTTCCTGTGCAATGCCTGGCTTAAAAACATGTGTTTCATCTCATTTCTGAGGAAATATTCACGCCTGCCGCCCTTAAGCATCCTTGTCTCTCTCACTTCGTTCTGTCTTGACAGGTCTTTTACGCATTTATTTATGGCGGCGATGATCGCTCTTGCCGAACTTCCGCTGTCTATTTTTTGCACTGCTTCTTTTATCGCGCTGATCGCCCCAACACAAAAGTGCTGAGCATAAATCATTCCTTCGCGCGCAAGGATCCCGTCATCTATTCTTCCGCTAATAGCGTCATTGCTTAGCGCTCCGGTTGCAGCTTCCGTATGTGAAATGTTGACGAAAATGTTTTCTATCTTAAGGTCCAGCATGCCCAGCAAGAACGCCGTATCCGTTTTAACTCCTGACTTAATAAGCGCTATTCCGGCATATTCACGGCAAACTTCATCGCGCGACGTCTTAAGGACCTTAAGGAGCTCGCTCGTATTTTCATCGATCCTTCTTTCCTCGTGCCTGCTGAACATTTCCGCAAAAAGCAATACCGCCCCTCTTCTCACGTTGTCCTCGTCGTGATACATGAAATCCCTTAAAGTGGACATTATCAGGTCGAGACTGTGTTCATAACGCCCGAGGAATTCTACCGCGGTTTGAAGATTTGCGAGGCCGTATTCCCCTTTTGCATAACATCTCTCGGCGACTCTTGCCAGAATCGATCTGAATACCTCCGGCCTATAGTGGCCGATCTCATCCAAAACTCTCAGGGCCTCATATCCCATCGTGATAACGTCTACTTCATACTTTCTTCTTAATTGCTCGTCCGTAAGATCGCCGCGGACGTTTATATCGAACAACGCGTCCGTGAGCCATTCCAGAAGCGGAGCGCCTATATCCATTGTCGCCGCAAGGAGCGCTTCGTCGAAAGCGATTCTGTCCGCTGCGGGTATCCTTAACGCTTCAATGTGTTCTCTCGTTTGCGGGTCATTACACCTGGCAGTTCCGAACCACCAGGTCTTTGCTAAAGTGTGAAGAAGTCTTTCGCGCACCTCTTCGGTCTGAATAATGTGATACAGATTACCTGATCTCCTTATCGCTTGCGTCGCTTCTCCTATGCTCGTGACGTGCTCTCCTTCAGCCGATCTTCCCATTGTAACCGCGACCATTTCGCGGGTAATGTCGCCCCGCTCGGCGATCCCGCTCCAATCCAGTTTCAAATTGTAAATATGCCTCTGATACGAATCGATCACCTCTATAACCTGGTTAGCGACCCCCTCAAGATACAAGATTATTCTTTCTCTCACATTAAACAGATCAAGACCGTCCTTACTTATGTCGCCCCAGACCTCCGACGCAAGCTCCCTGTTGCCGCGCGTGCACTCATATAACGCTGCCGCGTAAAATCCGGCTCCCATTGAACACATGTGCTCCATCCACTCGCGGGCTACTGCAATTTTCCCTTCTGTGACTTCGTAAAGTTCCCGCGCCCTGTAATCGATCGCTTCTATCTCATACCAATGCTCTTTTATTCCCTGGGGCAGGTTTTCCCATGGTATGATCTCTCCGGGTATTTCTATATCTGCGCTGGGGATCCCTTCGGCCTGCATTATCGGTTCGGGTGCCTCGAGTTCTTCTTCGGCTTCTTCTGCCTCTGGTTCTTCTTCGGCTTCTTCTGCCTCTGGTTCTTCTCCGGGTTCTTCTCTTCCATCAAGCGCCGCCCTTTCTTCATCGGTCATACCACCTTCTTCGCCAGGTACCGGGGGCGCTGACGGTCCGGGTTCCTCGGCCTCTCCTTCATCTTCAGGTTCGGCCGGCGTCACCGGCGGAGGAGCTAACGGCGCAGCCGGAACAAGCGCGCGCGCCTGAACGGGCCCGACAGGCGCTTCCCTGCGCCTGAAACGATTCAGCAGCCACGCTATTAAAAGCAGTATCGGCACAATGATATA
>JBAROI010000116.1:0-14285 GCA_049642015.1 Candidatus Omnitrophota bacterium
CTTTGCGTTATTATTATGAGGGAAAGCGGTGTGCAGAATTACCAGCCGAAGTTTCACGCGCCCTTTTATCCATGGGTACAGGTGGTCGGGATCCTCGGGTGCTGGCTCCTGGTCGTCAGCATGGGCAAGGAGGCGTTGTTTTTCGGTTCCTTGCTTTTCGCGTGCGGATTATCCATATACTGGTTTTACGGCCGCATAAGGGCAAAAAAGGATTTCGCTCTTCTCCATCTTATCGAGAGGGTTACTGCAAAAGAATTTGTGGACGTTTCCCTGGAGTCGGAGCTGAAGGAGATCATCCGGGAAAGAGATGAGATCGTAAAGGACAGGTTTGACGGGATAATCGAGGAAAGTTTGATCCTCGATATAGAAAAATCCATGCCTGTGGTGGATTTTTTTAAACTTGTAGCGGAAAAGATCTCGTCGAAAATAGGTGCAGACTCTTCGTATGTCCTGAAATTGCTCCTGGACAGGGAGGAGCAGAGCAGCACCGTATTGAGCCCCGGTTTGGCAATACCCCACGTTATAATTGACGGAGAGCATGAATTTATGATAATGCTTGCCCGCTGCAAAGGCGGCATTATATTTCCGGGGACAGAACAGAAGGTCCACACTGTTTTTGTGATCGCGGGAACGAGAGATGAACGGAACTTCCACCTTCGGGCGTTGTCCGCCTTCGCCCAGATAGTCCAGGACCCGCGTTTTGAGGCGAAATGGCTGGCCGCGAAAGATGAAGAAGCCCTGCGTGATATAGTCCTTCTCGGAAAAAGAAAACGGCATAAGTAATTCACCGAAAATACCCCTTGACTTTCCAAAGAAAAAGTATTATATTTGTGAAAACTTGAACGAAGTCTGTGAATATTATCACAAATAGATATGGCCGCTAAAAAAATACCCGAAGGAACGATTTCACGCCTTTTTATTTACTTGAGGGAGATTACCGAACTCGTAAATATGAACATCCGCACCATATCGTCCGCTGAGCTCGGTGAGAGGGCGAACCTCAGTGACGCGCAGGTGAGAAAAGACCTCGGGTATTTCGGACAGTTTGGCGTAAGCGGGTCCGGTTATGATACCGGGGAGCTTAAGCGGGCGCTTGAGAAAATACTCGGAAAAGATAAAACGTGGAATGTTGCCGTTGTAGGGGCGGGCCACCTTGGTTTGGCGCTTATTTCATATCCGGGATTCAAAAAACACGGACTCCAAGTAGTGGCCGCGTTTGACACGAACGAGAAGAAGATCGGTAAAGAATTGGGCGGACTTGCAATACAGTCATTGAGCGATCTAAAGAAGACGGTTGCGAGCAAAAAAATATCCATCGGCATCATAGCTGTACCGGCTGAAAACGCCCAGGAAGTGGCGAATGAGCTTATAAATAGCGGCATTGAGTGCCTGCTGAACTTCGCCCCGACAAGTTTGAACGTTCCGGAAAAAGTCAAAGTGAAAAACGTAGACCTGTCGAGGGAACTGGAAACGCTTTCATATTTCTTAGCGACCTAAAAATGAAATACATAGCACAAGAAAATCTTGTAAAATTGCTTGAAGAACTTAAAAAGGACTACCGCGTCTTTGTCCCCGTTAAAAAGGACGAACAGCGCTTCTACGAGGAATACAGTGAGTTTTCTGAAGATATCACGATCGGTGAAGTCAGGCCTTTTGAACCCCTCAAATCCTTTTTTACCAGAGCAAGGGAAGTAGTTGCCGAAGGCTTCAGTTCGGAAGTTCCTCATGCTAAAGATAAACCCTTCGCCATAGTGGGTGTTAAAGCGTGCGACCTGAAGGGATTTAAAGTTCAGGACCACGTGTTTAAAGATCACGATTACGAGGACCCTTTCTATATCAAAAACAGGGAAGAAAACCTTATAATAGCCGCGGACTGTACCTGCGCTATCGATACCTGCTATTGCGTTGCGCTAGAAGACGATCCTTATCCGACGGAAGATTTTGATATCAACCTGTCCCAGGTACCGGACGGCTTTGCCGTAGAGACGGGTTCTGAAAAAGGGGAAAAGCTTTTAGAAAAATATTCCTCGCTTTTTCAGGAAGCAAATGAAGCAGTAGAGTCCGAGAGAAATGCGCAGCGAGAAAGGGTTTCTAAGGAAGTAGAAAATAATATTAAAGAAGCGGAAGTCCCCTCCAGTAAATCGTACAAAGGCATCGTTGAAAAGAACTGGGATTCCGATATCTGGAGCGACGAAGCGAAAACCTGCGTGGAATGCGGTGCATGCACGGTCATCTGCCCCACGTGTCACTGTTTCCTGTTATACGACCAGAAGAGCGAAGAGCGGATGGCGCGCCTGAAGATCTGGGATTCGTGCATGGTCAAGGACTACGCGCGCGTGGCCGGGGGAGCGAACCCGAGGGGAAAATTATGGATGCGCCTCCGCAACAGGTTTGAGAAGAAGTTTGATTTTTTTCCGAAAATCGCCGACTTTTACGCCTGCACGGGATGCGGCCGGTGTATTTCCGCGTGTCCCGCCAAGATAGACATAAGAAAAATATTAAAAAGACTGGTAGAAAATGCATAAAGAGAAAAACATATATCGTCCCATAAAGACGGAAGTGCTAGACGTAAAACAAGAGAGCTCTACTATAAAAACGCTGAAGCTTAAACCTGAAGAAGAAGTGTCTTTCAAGACCGGCCAGTTCGTTGAACTTACAGTTCCGGGCGTGGGCGAAGCGCCTTTTACTCCTTCTTCAAGGCCCGCCGTAAAGGACACGATGGAAGTGACCATAATGGAGGCTGGGAAGGTCACCTCAAGGGTTCATGACCTTAAAAAAGGCGATGTTGTCGGGATAAGAGGCCCTTATGGCGACGGATATCCCCTGGACGATTTTAAAGGCAAAGAGATATTGGTCTTAGGCGGAGGAGTGGGGCTGGCGCCATTAAGAAGCTTGATGTACGCGCTTTTTGACAGGATAGGTGACTTTAAGAAGATATATTTCAGGTATGGCTCGAAAAAACCGGAAGACATTATTTATAAAGAGGAGATAAAAAACTGGAAGAACAGGGGAGATCTTGATTACCGTATCACGGTCGATGCGGGAAGCCCCGAATGGAAAGGGCACGTGGGGCTTGTAACGACCATTCTTGACGGAATGGCCATAAACTGCGGAGAAGGTATCGCTATAGTATGCGGCCCGCCGATAATGATGAAGTTCGCCACTTTTAAATTGCTGGAGCTGGGGTTTAAAGAGGAAAATATTTTTCTTTCAATGGAAAAAAATATGTCCTGCGGGCTGGGTAAATGCGGCCATTGCAGGATCGGGACGTATTACGCGTGTAAAGACGGCCCTGTCTTTACTTATGATAAAATAAAGAATTTTCACGATATCTGGGATTAATATGGATACAAGCGCCGAGCAAATACATCAGGGCAAGATAAGCGCCGAACCGAAAAAAGGCAAGGACAAGCGCCTTTTTGTCGACCTCGACGTCTGTGCTTCCGGCGAGTGCAAGGATTGCGTGATCAAGTGCAGCTACCTTTATCACCGCCAGACTGATAATAACGGGATCCTGTCGGTGGTGGAACTTGCCACGTACGTTCTTGTCTGCCGTAAGTGCGAGGAGCCGCACTGCGTCGCTTCGTGCCCTGTGGAAGCGCTCGAACAGCAGGAAGATAAGGACAACCTCCTTATAAGGCACAACATGCGTTGTATAAGCTGTGGGTCTTGTTCACACGCGTGTCCTTACGGCACTATTTATCCGGAGGCAGTGCCTTATCTGGTCCATAATTGTGACTTTTGCCTGGACAGAAGAGACGTGAAGGAAGAACCCTTGTGTATTACAAGCTGTCCGTACGGGGCTTTGAGTTTAAAAGAGGGCGACATCGAGCTGGATGAGAATACGTTTTTAGCGGGAGATAACCTTATCATCCATTCTACTCACTGGGATAGAGAGCGAGCATGATATATATAGTTTACCTTATAGTGTTCGGGTTCTTAGCAACGGCTGTGGTCGGGCTTTTGGCGAGCTGGATAGACAGGAAGGTCACCGCGCGCGTGCAGTACCGTGTAGGGCCTCCGTTACTCCAGCCCCTCATCGATATCATAAAGCTTATGGGGAAGGAGACGCTCATCCCCGCGGGCGCGTCAAAAGTGACTTTTCTGGCGGCGCCTCTTGTGGGAATAGGAAGCGTTATGCTGGCTTCAACGGTGCTTTGGATGAATGACATCAAAATTGGCCAGGGTTTTGTGGGAGACTTAATAGTAATTATATATCTATTAACTATACCTTCAATAAGTATAATCATCGGCGGCTTTGCCTCGGCAAACCCGCTTGCGAGCGTGGGAGCGTCGCGCGAGATGAAACTGGTTTTGGGTTACGAACTTCCATTTGTTCTTGCGATGCTCGTTCCTGTTATAAAATCGGGTTACTCCATAAGGATCAGCGAGATCCTTATTTCGCAGGCGCAGAATGGAGTTGTGGTGGGCAGCTTATCCGGGACACTGGCAATGATCGTAGTTTTGATGTGCGTTCAGGCGAAGCTTGCCCTGGTCCCGTTTGATGCCCCCGAGGCGGAGACGGAGCTTTCGGGAGGCGTGTTAATAGAATATTCCGGAAGCGGCCTCGCGATTTACAGGCTGATGAAAAATATGCTTCTTTTTGTATTGCCGTTTTTTGTAATGATCCTCTTTATGGGCGGCTTGAGGTTCGACGGAATTCATCTTTTGTACGGCATTCTGAAATATATCGGGGTAGTAGCCCTGATAACGGTTATAAGGAATACTAATCCGCGCGTGAGGATCGATCAGGCCGTGAAGTTTTTCTGGGGGCCGATGACGATCCTCGCGGCCATAGCGGTCGTGTTGGCATTATTAGGGAAATAATCATGAGCATGAAACTAAAAGCTTTGCTTAAATCTCCGTGGGTGTTCCACCTTTCGACGGGAAGCTGTAATAACTGTGATATCGAAATACTGGATTGTCTTACGCCAAGGTTCGATATCGAAAGGTTCGGCATGCTTCTTGCCGGGAGCATCAAACACGCGGACGTTCTCTTGATCACCGGTTCCTGCAACAGGAAATCAGTCGAACGGATGAAGAGATTGTACGAGCAAGCGCCCAAGCCTTGCCTGGTGGTAGCGATAGGCGAATGTTCTCTTTCAAGGGGGATGTTCATACACAGTTATAATTGTCCGGTGCCGTTGGATAAAATAATACCGGTAGATGTGTATATACCAGGGTGTCCGCCAAAACCGGAGGCGATCATAGCGGGCGTGGTAAAATTGATCGAAAAAGTAAAAAGTAAACAGTAAACAGTGAGCAGTGATATATGACGAGGAACGAAGTTTTAAAGAATCTGAAGAGCAAGTTTAAAGAAGATATAGTCGATATCTTTGATAAATCTCATAAAAGAGTATATATCGAGATCAAGCCGGGATCATTAATTAAAATGGCTATGCATATCTTCAAGGAGCTTGGAGCCAGATTTAATATCGCCACCGGGGTCGATACCAGATTCAATATAGAGATCCTTTATCACTTTACTTTCGAAGAGATAAATTTGTTGGTCTCCTTGAGAGTAAAGCTTCCGAAAGATAAGCTTGAAATAGATTCGCTCGCGCCCGTTTTTGAAGGGGCGAATTGGATAGAGAGAGAAATAAACGAGCTTCTGGGGATTGATTTTAAGGGCCATCCTGACATGAGGCGGCTTCTTTTGTCGGAAGATTGGCCCGAGGGCGTATATCCGTTGAGATGCGATTATAAAGAATGGGACGAAAAGGCGATTAGAGACCGGGGAGTTTGATGGCTAAGACGATAGTACCAATAGGACCGTATCACCCACTGCAGGAAGAGCCCGAATTTTTCACTCTTACCGTTGAAGGTGAGAAGGTCGTCGATATTGACGTTAAGGTCGGATACAACCACAGGGGGATAGAAAAGCTTTCGGAGATGAAGACGTTCGACCAGTCCACGTTCGTGATCGAGAGGATCTGCGGCATCTGCTCGACAAGTCATCCCTTTGCCTACACGAGGGCTGTTGAAGATATCATTCCCATGGAGGTTCCCGAGAGAGCCAAGTACATAAGGACGATAATCGCGGAAGGCGAAAGGCTGCATTCGCATCTTTTATGGCTGGGCCTTGCGGGCCATTTTCTCGGATACAATACGGTTTACATGTGGGCGTGGAAGTTGAGGGAAGAGATACTGGACGTGATGGAGATCCTTTCCGGAAACAGGAATAACTACGCCATGTTCAGACCCGGCGGAGTAAGAAGGGACATAAAGCTGGAAGACATCCCGGTTGTTGTCAAAAAGATAGATTCTATCGTCCCGACCCTGAATATGCTTAAAAAGGCCGTTACGGATGACCCGGTTCTTCACGCCCGGACAAAGGGGATAGGCGTTCTTACGAAAGAAGAGTCGATAAATTATTGCGCGTTAGGGCCTACCTCACGTGCTTCCGGAGTCGCGCGGGACGTAAGAAAGGATTCCCCTTACGGGGCTTATGGCAAAGTGGAATGGGACATGATAGTGACGCAGAACGGCGATGTTTTTGATAAAGTGGTGGTGCGGATATTAGAGATGTTCGAGTCGGTCAAGATAATGAAAGAGTGCCTTTTGAGCCTGCCGGACGGGGAGATAGACGCTAACATTAAAAGCGTTCCTCCCGGAGAGGGTATAGGGCATATTGAAGCGCCAAGGGGTGAGACTTTCCATTACGTGAGAAGCGACGGAACGAATTCACCCGCACGGCACAAGGTAAGGGCTCCAACATTCATGAACCTGCCCACGTATAAGGCGACCGTCGTGGGAGAGACGATCTCGGACGCGACCATAATCCTCGCGGCGATAGACCCGTGTTACTGCTGTACGGAGAGAATAGCCGTGCGTGATGCCAAAGGCAAGAAGTTTTACAACGGGCAGGACCTTGTGAGGCTTTCGCAGGAGAAAACCGAAAACTTGAGGAAAAATTGGGATGCTAAGCGCTGAGTATTTCAGATTTGATAATTTGTCTATTTTTGTGGGAATATTTGTAGGATTCTTTTCCCTATTGACGATTATCTATTCTATTGGATTTATGCGTGGCAGAAAAGGCCTGGTGAGGTATTATATATATGTATTACTTACCTTAACAGGTTCCCTCGGCGCGGTTTTTTCAAACAACCTTATAGTCTTTGTAGTTTTCTGGGGCTTTCTGGGGCTCCTGCTGTATCTTTTGGTAGGGTTTGGCCAGCGGAAAAACACTGCGTATACCGCAAAGAAGACGTTTATAATAGTCGGAGGCACCGATGCTGTGATGCTTTTTGGTATAGCTATTATTTGGCATCTCACCGGAGCGCTTGAGATGGACAAAATAAGTATCGGTTTGAATTCGCCGCCCGCCATTCTGGCCTACCTGTGCCTGGCAGCGGGCGCGTTTGCTAAAGCCGGAGCCATGCCGTTTCATACCTGGGTTCCTGACGCGGCGGAAGATGGCCCTACCCCTGTGACGGCGTTTTTGCCGGCATCCCTGGATAAGCTTCTGGGAATATATTTTCTCGCGAGAATTTCACTCGACATGTTCAGGATGAATCTTGGCATGAACACCTTTTTGATGGTAGTGGGCAGTGTTACCATTGTTGCCGCGGTCATGATGGCCCTCATCCAGCATGACATGAAGAGGCTCTTGGGATACCATGCTGTAAGCCAGGTGGGATACATGGTGCTGGGTATCGGGACAGGAAACCCAGTGGGTATTGCAGGGGGGCTCTTTCACATGCTTAACCACGCTATATATAAGTCGTGTCTCTTCTTTTCAGGCGGAGCGGTGGAAAAAAGGTCCGGCACGACGAACTTGGACAAATTAGGCGGTTTTGCGAAAGTGATGCCCATCACTTTCATAACCTTTTTGATAGCGTCGTTCGCGATCTCGGGAGTTCCTCCTTTTAACGGCTTCGCCTCGAAATGGATGATTTACCAGGGGATCATAGAGACAGCCAAAAACGGCGGAGGGCTCTGGGTAGTATGGCTGGTGGCAGCGATGTTCGGAAGCGCGCTTACTTTAGCGAGCTTCATGAAGCTCATGCACACCGTGTTTCTCGGCCAGCGTTCTACAGAGGCTCAAGGCTCGGGCGAGGAAGTGCGGGAAACAGGCATGACCATGTGGATTCCGACGGTTGTACTCGCCTCTCTTTGCGTTATTTTCGGTGTCTTTGCTTACCGGGTGCCGCTTAAAATGTTTATATTCCCGAGTCTTGGCGCTGAAGCGGCGTTTACGGGTATCTGGAGTTCCGGGCTTGCGACCGGTTTATTGATTTTAGGTATTGCCGTAGGGTTTATAATTTATCTTATGGGCACCGCGGTTAAGACGAGAACGGCGGAGGTATTTGTCGGCGGAGAGCTTTTAGAGGAGAATCCCGAGATGCGCGTTTCCGGCACCGAATTTTACGAAACGATCAGGCAGATGGGTGTTTTAAAAACCATCTACGGAATGGCGGAAAAAAAGTTTTTTGATATATATGAAATCGGTGTTAAGATCACACTCGCTTTCAACAAGGCCCTACGCTACATCCATAACGGCATACTTCTTACGTATCTGGCGTGGTGTCTTTTGGGTATGTGTGTTCTCTTTTATTTTTTACTGAAGCGGTAATATGGTAGAACTTTATATACTGTTAATATTGATGATCATCGGCGCGGTTATCGCGATAGAGGTGAAAGACCTGCTTTCCTCAGTGATAGCGGTCGGAGCCGTGGGCTTAGCGCTGTCGATAACTTTTCTGATCCTCAAAGCGCCGGACGTAGCCATCACACAGCTGGTTGTCGAGATATTGGCGCTCATCATCCTGATAAGGGCCACCTTAAAGAAGGACCTTCCTTTTTCAACGACGGGAAGATGGCTGCTCAATACTATTATTACCGCCGCTTTTATACTGATATTTGTGGCTATCGGAATGAAGTGTTTTAAGGACCTTCCTGAGTTCGGGTATCCCCTGATGAGGGTATCCAAGACATATCTCCAGGAAGGGCTGGCCAGAACGGGGGCGACGAACCTTGTCGGATCGGTGATACTTGATTTCAGAGCCTATGATACGCTGGGTGAAGCCACGATCCTTTTTACTGCTGTTATCGGCGTCCTGGCAATTGTGCGGCGTATCGGCAGAAAAAAAGTGGATGAAGAAATAGAGGAAGAGGTCTAACGGGATGAGCAGAGAACACGAAAAAGGGATGTCTCTTATAGTAAAGACGATCACCCGTCTTACAGTGGGCCTTATATTTCTTTACGGCGTTTACATCGTCGTTCACGGGCACGTTTCACCCGGCGGCGGGTTCGCGGGCGGCGTTATCATAGCGCTTTCTTTTATTCATCTTATGCTCGCGTACGGCAAAGAAGCCGCCCTTAAGAGATTGCCGAAAGCCGCGGCGTCGCTTTTTGAAAGCACGGGTGCTATATTGTTTTTAAGTATCGCTTTACTCGGATTCATCGGGGGATATTTCTTTTTAAACTTTATTCCAAAGGGAGAGCCCTTCAAACTGTTCTCAGCCGGCATTATTCCTTTATGCAACATAGCCATATGTTTCAAGGTCAGCGCCGGTATTTTCGCGATATTTACCGCGCTCATTTTATTAAAACTTGATTTTGAAAAAAAGGACCAGGATTAAAACATGACCGTATATTTGCTTACGCTTATACTTTTCTGTGTCGGCATTTATTGCGTTGTAAGGAAACGCAATGTTATCAAGCTGATAATCGGCGTTATCATAATGGAATACGCCGTGAACCTCTTTTTTATACTGACGGGCTACCGCATGGAAGGGCGCTCTCCGATCTATTCGGTCAAAGAAGATATTTTAAACATGGTCGACCCTTTACCGCAGGCGCTGGTTCTCACGGCGATAGTTATCGGCCTTGCGTCGACGGCACTGCTTGTAGGCATTGCCATGCGGATCTATGAAAAGTACGGCACGTTTGACATTACCAAAATAAGGGAGCTGAAGGGATGATACCGGCTGAGAATCTCATACCGCTATTTGTTGTCATACCGCTGGCCGGAGCGTTTTTGACTTCCTTGGTGGGCAAGAGAGTGAAGTGGCTTCCGGATGTTATAGGGAACCTTATGACGCTGACTTTATTTGTTATATCCGTAGTGTCGATCTTTGTAGTGAATAAATACGGTATCCTTGTGTATAGCGTAGGCGGATGGAAGCCGCCTGTAGGGATAGCCCTGGTGCTGGACGGCCTCACTTCCTTCATGCTCGTGACCGTGAACCTGGTGGCCGCGGCTATAGCCATTTTTTCGGTGAATTACATGGAAAAATACACTTCCAAGTGGAAGTTTTACGCGCTGTTTCTCCTCATGCTGGCGGGTATGAACGGCGTTATTATTACGGGCGACATGTTCAACCTTTTTGTTTTTCTGGAGATCGCTTCCGTCGCCAGTTATGCCCTGGTCGCGTTCGGGACGGAAAAGCACGAGCTGGAAGCGGCTTTTAAATACGCCGTCATGAGCACGGTCGGGTCTCTCTTTGTTCTTTTGGGGATCGTTTTTCTCTATAGCTACACTTCAACGCTGAACATGGCTGACATGGCGAATGTTTTGGCCGCTAAAGGCGCCGGCGACATCACGCTTATGGTAAGCGTTCTCTTTTTGATGGGATTCGGTCTTAAGGCGGCGCTCGTTCCTTTTCACGCGTGGCTGCCTGACGCGCATCCCTCGGCTCCCGCGCCGATATCGGCGATGCTTTCAGGCGTCCTTATAAAATCGCTCGGAGTATACGCGCTGTGCAGGATATTTTATAGCGTCATAGGCATGACCCCGGCCGTCTCTTCGATATTTCTGTTCCTCGGAGCCTTATCCATGGTCATAGGAGTGTTTCTTGCGATCGGCCAGTGGGATTTCAAGCGCCTTCTGGCATATCACTCCATAAGCCAGATCGGCTACGTTATTTTGGGAATAGGCCTCGGCACGCCGCTGGGACTTCTTGGAGGGCTTTTTCATCTGTTTAACCATTCTGTGTTTAAATCGCTCCTCTTCTTGAATTCCGGGGCGGTTGAATATTCTACCGGGACACGCGATCTTAAAGAGATGGGAGGCCTGGCGCAGAAGATGCCGGTTACGGGGACGACCAGTCTGGTGGCCTCCATGTCTATCGCCGGCATTCCTCCTTTTAACGGTTTCTGGAGCAAGCTGATCATTATAATCGCGGCGGTCCAGGCAGGCAGGTACGGGTACGCTTTCTGGGCCGTTCTGGCGAGCGTGTTGACGCTCGCGTCCTTCATGAAAGTGATGAAGTACGCCTTTTTCGACAGATTAAAGGAAAAATGGAGCCAGGTAAAGGAAGTGCCGCTGTTCATGAAGCTCTCCATGGGGACGCTGGCAGTTATATGTCTGGTGGGAGGCATTTTGCTTCTTACCGGGATAAATGAATTTTTTGTAGGCAGCGCCTCGCAGGTTCTTTTAGAAGGAGTAAAGTACGCTGTATTAGTTTTTAAGGGGATAGGATAATTGAAGAGTAGAATTATATTGTTTATTTTGGCGTTTTTGGCCTGGTGTTTTTTAAACTGGGTGCCTGACTGGCAGCATCTCGCCACGGGGTTTTTCATATCCTTTTTCGTGGCATGGATGACGGGTGACCTGTTTATAAAAAGACCGCAGCTTTTAAAGCATCCCCACCGCTGGTTTTATTTTATTTGTATTTACGTTCCGAGGTTTTTATGGGAATGCTTTATGGCGAACATAGACGTTGCTTACAGGGTGCTGCATCCCGGACTTCCGATAAAACCGGGTATTGTTAAAGTGAAGACAAACCTTAAAACGGATACCGCGCTTACTTTTCTGGCGAACTCCATAACGCTTACCCCCGGGACGATGAGTGTTGATATCGATAAGGATAACGGATTTTTATACATTCACTGGATCAACGTGAAGGATAAGGATGTCGAGGCAGCTACAAAGATGATAGTGGAGAAGTTCGAGAAGATACTCGCTAAGATTTTCGAATAAAGGAAAAGATATGAAGATAACAAGATGGATCATAGGAGCGGTAATACTGATAGGGATTTTCACCCTGATCATAGTAAGGCCGTTTACCTTTCTTTTTTATCCGGATCTTCCTTTTGTGGGATTTCTCGGAAGGGCTATCTATATACTTATCCTTGCGTGCGCTCTCTGCCTTTTTAGGATATTCAGGGGGCCGACCGGCGCCGATCGTATTGTGGCCATAGATATTTTCGGGATCATGATAGTCGGCTTTTGCGCGGTGCTTACCATTTCGACGAACAGGTCGTGGTATATAGATATCGGGATCGCCTGGGCCTTACAGAGTTTTATAGGGACTCTGGCGCTTTCCAAATATTTGGAAGGGAAGGGTTTTGATGAGTGATATTATAGGTTTAATATTTATAAGTATCGGCCTGGCGTTCGACTTTTTAGGATGTCTGGGGCTTGTGCGGCTTCCGGACGTCTATAACCGCCTCCAGGCCGCGACGAAAAGCGTTACGTTAGGCACCTGCAGTATCTTGTTCGGGACATTTCTTATCGTGGGATTTACCGCCGCCGGGATAAAATCGATTATGTGTATGTTGTTTCTTCTGTTGACGGCGCCTGTTGCGGCGCACGCGATAGCCAGAGGCGCCCACAGAGCGGGATTTAAATTATGGGAAGGAAGTGTTGTCGATAAATACGCCGAAGATAAAGAGGGCGAGGTTTAATGAGAATCCCTAAACCAAAATTAAGGGAACTTGCAGAAGCTATAAAGGCGCTGATAAAAGGGCCTTATACTTCCAAGTTTCCCAAAGTGATGCACAAGGCGCATCCGAACTTTCGTGGGCAGCCGGAGTATAACGATGAGAAATGCGTCGGCTGTCTTGCGTGCGTTCAGGTATGCCCCGTGGAGGCGCTCAGCTATAAAGATGAAACAGACGCGGAAGACCCCAAGAGGACCTTGATCCATCACACGGATACGTGCATATTCTGCGGGCAGTGTGAGGCTGCCTGCATTGCCGATAATGAAGGTATAAAGCTCTCAAATGATTGGGAGCTTTCGTTTTTTGACAGAAAAGAAGCAAATGAAAAAATAGACAAGGATCTGCAGTTATGCGAAGTATGCGACGATGTTATCGCCTGTAAAGACCACCTTAAGTGGATATCCGAGAAAATAGGGGAACTTACGTTTTCAAACCCCACCCTCTACCTTTCCCGCCTTAGGAGTTTAGGAATTGTTGATGAAAATATAGTTTCAGCTATGAAGGACTACGGGCGGTCCGACAGGACAAAGATCATTTGCGCTCGTTGCAGGAGAGAAACCACTCTTACTACTAAAGAGAAGTGATCCCGGGTCTCGGCCTGTGGCCTCGCCCGGGATGACATAATTCGCCTTCGGCGAATATCCGGGATGACATATTTTTATGAATATATTTACACAGATTCTAAAAGGTAAAATTGTTTTTGTGGGCGTAGGGAACACTCTTCGCGGTGATGACGGTTTCGGACCTGCCCTTATCGAGGGATTGAGGGGCAACACGGAGGCAACATGTATCGACGCGGGAACCGCGCCCGAAAATTATGCCGGCAAGATCATCAAGGAAAAACCGGATACTATTGTAATCTTTGACGCGGCGCATCTTGATCTTGCTCCGGGTGAGTTCGATATACTCAAAAAAGACGAAATAGCAAGGTCCGGATTTACGACTCACGACCAGTCTCCAAGCATGTTTATCGAATATTTAGAGAACGAAACCAAAGCCGACATCTACATGCTGGCCGTGCAGCCCGAGAATGTTTCTTTCGGGGAAGAGATGTCAGGCAGCGTTAAAAAAGCGATAGAGGAAATAGCATCGTTCATAGAGGAGAAGAATAATGCATGAGTCTCACTTGATAGAGCCGATAATAAAAGGAATATCCGAACACGCCCAGAAAGAAGGAGCAAAAAAAGTCACCAAGGTAAAGATAAAAGTCGGCGATCTTAATTGCGTCAAAGAGGAGTCTTTTAAGGAGACTTTCGGCGTTCTTGCTAAGGGAACTGTTCTTGAAGGCGCGGAGCTTGAAATTACGATTTTTCCGGGTTCAGTAGTTCAAGTTTTATCATTCGATATAGAATAGTAGAAGGAGGAGTTATGTGTTACACTGTTCCGCTAGTAGCTTCTGCAGTTTCAACTTTTGTCTGGAGGAGGAAGGGAAACGATAGAAAAATAGGAAAACTTAACCTGCTTTTTTACGGGGCTTCCATATTCGGCGTGATAGACCACCTCTGGAACGGGGAACTGTTCCTGATCTCGGGAAACACTGCGAAGGACCTGCTTTTGGGCGTTGTTATTACTGCGGCGATATTCGCGGGATGGATATTGAGCATCAGAAAGGAAG
>JBAROI010000118.1:0-3801 GCA_049642015.1 Candidatus Omnitrophota bacterium
CGCCATGTTCTCGGCGATAGGAACGGCGAACGACCCGTCTGTCATCCCGAGCGAGGCCGTAAAATCCCGAGCCGAGGGATCTACATTTAGTAATGAAACCCTTTCGCTTTTCCTGTATAATGGTTCGGAGATTGAAGTTACAAACGGCTCTTTGACAATCAAGTCCGGCCAAGCCCTGTTTACTAACGCTGTCATCCCGAGCGAAGCCGAGGGATCTTTTCTCAACAAACCCCTGCAAGCTCTCGACAACCTACTGGTGCCCCCCGCCGGCGCAAACGGCACAGTAGAGGCGGTAACAGTCGGCAAGAATGTAATTACACGCGCCGCGGATGGCACTTTCATTTCAGTCAAAGGCGTATTTGACATCATGAATAACCATATAATGCCAAAGGTGGGGGATGTTCTCGTTGAAATGAAAAAAGAGCCCTCGGGAAAAGAAGCAGTAAGATCTTCTCAAAAACTGACAGAAAATTCCATCAGGGAAGTATTAGGAAAATTCTTTTACGAAGATATTGACAGTTTAATATGGCCCGTTGTGAAACAATATGTTGAAAGTGTCCAGAGAGGAATGAATCCGGGGCAGTGTATGGCCAGGCTGGTTGAGGAAGTGAACAGTAATTTATTGGGATTTGCCGGGATTCCGGAGTCGGATGCTCGTAAGTCCAGCATATACATGATGGTCCAGTGTCTTTTTAAGGAATCAGGCGCTTTTAGCGACTTGAGCGGGCCGGACGGGATGGCTAAGGCGCGTTTTGCGCTACGCTATATTGAAGGCGTGGCAAAACGGTATATCCAGTCGGTGATGGAGGTCGGCACGCTTGCGTTGCATGCAATAGGCGCGAGTTTAGTGGCTAGTTTAACCGGCAACTACATGGCATTAGTCAAACAGTTTCCGATTGGCGAAATGATTAAGCGGGGATGGCAGAGGTTTAAGGAGTGGGGCGGCGAATTCTTGAATAATGTGACAAGTGATGATATTCTTAAGAGTGCGGGCGAGGTCGGCAAATTTTTAGGAGAAACAACAGGGGCATGGTTATTCGCGCAGACTTTGGGCATGGTTCCCGCGTGCAAGGCATTTATAGGCGGGATGAAAGATATTTTCAAAGGTTTTCTCGGGTTAGTTTCCAGAAAGGCGAAAGGGTTAATGGGAGGTATAAAGAATGGGATTTTTGGAAAAGTGGTGGAAGACTTCGGCAAGATACGAACTGGAAAAGGCGTTGGAACGGGGAAGGTCAGTCAGGCCGGAATTGGAGAGAAAATACCCGGAATACCTGAAAGGATCTTTAGCGCCGTATATGGCAAGATTGGACGATACATTAGAACGATTAGAATCTTTGCTAAGAAATTGGGACGACATTTCCAAAGAAGAGATCCAAAAACAGATGGAAATCTTTCGCAAGGAGATGGTGGATTTAGACAAGCAGTTGGCGCAGAAGCAAAAGCAGTTGGCGCAGAAGCAAAAGCAGTTGGCACAGGAAGACAAAAAATTGGCGCAGAAACAAAAGCAGTTGGCACAGAAAGCCAAGCGCTTAACATCCCTAGAACGGCAATACAATACATGGCAGAAGCGTTTAAATTCATTGCGAAAAAAATCAAAAGTTCCATTCGCAGCGAACAGGCAGACCGATCTGTCGCCGCGCTTTTTAAAGGAGAAGAATCGCCTTTTGAAGGAGCAGGAGCGCTTGGTCAAGCGTGGCAAAGAGCTGGACGTGGAACCGGTCTTCGACAAGGATGGCTGGCTTACGGGTTAGGCGGAGTAACGCTCGCCTCTATGGCAGCTGACGCGACCATAAACATTGCCGAGGGCATAACTGATTTTGTAAATCCCGATTTCAACGACCCGACTTCAGTGGGCGCGAATTTCTGGACTGGAGTCTTTGATGATGCGGTGTATTGGTCCGATGTCGGCAGGAACTTCGCCGAAGGTATTAAAAGCGACATCACCTATGCTGAAGTTTTTTGGCAAGGAAAAGCAACGGACGCGAAAGATCGGCTCTTTGACAAATACCATGAAGTCAAGCAGTGGACGCTGGACCTTTCAGGTGCAACCCATGAAACAACGCGCCAGAAGATGGCTAAAAAAGCGCCCCTGCTTGTCGAGAGGCAGCTTGAAACAAAAACTTATATAGATAACAATACAGAGATTCAAACAATCCTGCCTCAAAAAGAGAAAGATTTTATTGATAATGGGTTCGGGGAATATTTACGTAACCTTGTGCAGTTTCAGGCAGACAGCGGCAGGGGGGCGGGCACAGTTTTAAAGAAAATGACAAACCGTATCCTTGCGAGTGAATACCGGGAAGAAGCCAAAGAGTATTTAGCGAACAAGCTGGGGATGACCGGCACGAGAAGAAAGATATGGGATGAATATGATATTGTTGCAATGCCGGGTGACAGAAAAGCAATAGGTGATGCTGAGACTAAATTAATTTACAGTATGCTTACAGCTATACCCGATGGTATGCGGGAAAAAGTTAAGGGAGTGATTACTATTATTTCTTCCTGGGGGCTTGGCGGCAGGACATTTAAGGCAGGTTATGGAGCAGATGGCGTCATATTCATGAACGATATCTTTACACACCACAGTTATCAGCCGTTTCCCGGGACTACGGCGGAGCAAAGGTACGTTAAGGTTCTTTTTCACGAGACCGGGCATGTATTAGAGTTTACTGATTTTCTGAGCGAAGAACAGCTGAAAAGAAGGGATGATTTATGGGATGCTTCTATGGGGATTGAGGGTAGTGCTAATTTTGCGAGGGATTATGGCATGAAAGATAAATATGAAGACTTGGCCACTATGGTGGGAATGTATGCGCTGAATACGAGAGCGATTCACGACAGGGCTAAGGGTAACGTACTTGATGGAAAAGGGGATATTCTTCTCAGGAAAGTTGAGCTTATAGCTGATGTATACAAACATACCAATATCAGCGGCATGATTAAAACATATACTTTTAGGATTGATAGGGCTGGTAAAATCACAAAGACAGAAGTTCCGCTAATCGAACAGGAGATTGGCGGTAAGAAGTATTGGCTGCCTTTATTTGACGAAAAAGATAAGGTTTCAAATAGAATGCAAGAACCTGTTTTAGAAGGCGCGTTTCAGATAAGGAGATAAAGAGATGAAACTCAAATATTTATTTTTAGTTACTGTAATTATTGCCATTTTGGGCGCAGGCATTTTTTATTCTTTTAATATGCTACAAAATAACAAGGAAGGAAATAAAATGGATTATTTAAAAGTAGAATTTTATAAAATACTTGATGAAGTCGAACATACACGAGAGCTTGATCGTTTACTTGCAAATCCACCAGAAAAATTTGATAGAAAAAAAGATATGAAGACCGAAAAATACGTCGGCTACGCAGAATACAAGAACGGCAAAGTAACAATAGACGTAACTGACCCTGACTTGGAAAAATATTTAAAATCTCCAGTTTTTGCTATGCGCGGCAGAACAGAAGGCGGTGCGGTTATAGATGAATATGTTAAGATTGAACCCGGGTCAAAGGAACATCTTTATGCCGCAATTGATGAATTACAGGGCTACACTGTTATTAAATATACCAGCGAAGAAGAATCAACTGATTAACACCGTTTATGAAACCAAACCCACACCTGTACCGGAATTTGCAGTTAACCAGTAACTAAGGACGGTTCCTAAATTAAACCTAGACCCGTCCCTATATATGGGTAGGACCCCTCCTTTTAACCCCCCGAAAAGGGAAGACTATATAAAAGTAATAATAATATACACTACTATGTGGCAGGGGCGTGTGTTTTATGATATAATCCTCTAT
>JBAROI010000126.1:0-14742 GCA_049642015.1 Candidatus Omnitrophota bacterium
TGATAACCCCGGTCGCTCTTGAAAAAGAGCTCCGGTTCGCTATCCGTGAAGGCGGACACACCGTCGGAGCGGGTGTTATCGCGGAGATACAGGAGTAAGAGGGTAAGATGGCTAAAAAAAAGGAAGCGACAGAGATAATTACCCTGCAATGCCAAGAGTGCAAGCGAGAGAATTATTCGATGAAGAAGAATAAAAAGCAAAATCCGGACAGGCTGGAAATAAAAAAATACTGCAGGTTTGACCGGAAGCACACGCTGCATAAGGAAATGAAGTAATAGGAGAGTAGCTCAATTGGCAGAGCACCGGTCTCCAAAACCGGGGGTTGCAGGTTCGAGGCCTGTCTCTCCTGCCAGATAATATAGGAAATATTATTATATAGAGGGAAGCAGACGAGCATGATAAAGATAGGAAAATTTTTTGGTCAGGTAAAAAGCGAGCTGAAAAAAGTGGCATGGCCGTCGCGGGACGAGCTTATAAGTTCTACCGTCGTCGTGCTTATATCAACGCTGATCCTGGCCCTGTTCATCGGCATCTGCGACCTGTTTCTTTCACGAATTATTAACTTTTTAATCAGTGGAGCGCTCTAAGATGGCGAAAAAATGGTATGTCATTCATACGCTGACAGGAAGAGAAGACGCTGTAAAGAAGTCCCTTGAAAACCAGCTCGCAAGCAATCCGGAAAGCGCAAAATTTGTAAGCACAATAATGGTCCCGACAGAAAAGGTCGCCGAGATCAAGGAAGGGGAGAAGAAGATCAGCGAAAGAAAATTTTTCCCCGGCTATATCCTTGTCGAGATGGAACTCAATGATAAGAGCTGGTACCTGATAAAGAACACCATGGGGGTAACGGGATTTGTCGGGTCAAAGACAAAACCAGTGCCCTTAAAAGACGAAGAAGTCGCCGAGATACTTGAGCAGACCAAGGAAGCCAAGGCCAAACCCGTGCCGAAGGTCGTATTTAAAGCTGGTGAAGCGGTGAGGATAAAAGAAGGGCCTTTCAAGAACTTTACCGGGACGATCGAGGAGACGAATCTGGAAAAGGGAAAAATAAAAGTGATGATCTCCATATTCGGCAGGGCTACGCCGGTTGAGCTGGAGGCCTGGCAGGTCGAGAAGTTATAGGGACTGTCCCAGATAAGATAAAAATAGGAAGTAATCATGGCAAAAAAAATAAAAACTCAGATTAAACTGTTCTGTCCCGGAGGACAGGCCAACCCGGCACCGCCGGTAGGACCTGCGCTAGGGCAGCACGGCGTTCCCATAATGGATTTTTGTAAGCAGTTCAACGATAAAACGAAGGACAGGCAGGGCCTGATCCTACCCGTTGTGATCAGCGTTTACGAAGACAGGACCTTTTCTTTTATAATCAAAAGCCCTCCGGCCAGTGTTCTACTGAAGAGAGCCGCGGGGATCGCCAAGGGCAGCGGGAACCCCAAGGCGGAGAAAGTGGGCACGGTCACGATGGAGCAGGTCAGAGAGATCGCGAAAGAGAAGAAGGACGATCTCAACGCGGTGGATATGGATAATGCGGTCAAGATCATAGCGGGGTCCGCGCGAAGCATGGGCATTGAGGTCGAAGGAGAAAAATGACAGGATTAAGCAAAAGAAAAAAAGCGATAAACGAACTGGTCGATAAGGCCAAGGAATACGAACTTAAGGAAGCGGTTTCTATTTTAAAAAAAGGCCCGGAAACAAAATTTGACCAGACTGTCGAAATAGCGATAAAGCTCGGCCTCGAACAGTCCTCGACGCCCATCCGCGGGACGGTGAGTTTGCCGAACGGGACAGGTAAAAAGGTCCGTATCGCGGTATTTTGCAAGGGTGATTTTGAAGCTAAGGCGAAGGAAGCGGGAGCGGAGTACGTCGGAAGCGATGATTTGATAAAGAAGGTATCGGACGGATGGTGTGATTTTGATGTGGCCGTCGCGACTCCCGACATGATGAAAGAAATGGCAAGACTCGGTAAGGTCCTGGGCCCGCGTGGACTCATGCCGAATCCGAAATCCGGCACGGTGACTACCGACATCGCTAAAGCGGTGAACGAGCTGCAGGCCGGAAAGATCGAGTACAGGATGGATAAGCAATCCGGCATAAAGGCGCCGGTCGGGAAGTTGTCTTTTGAAGAAAACGCGCTTGTCGAAAACATCGGTGCGTTTATAAGAGCCATTATGAATAGTAACCCGAAACTGCAGAAGATACAGAACTGGAAGTCCATCGCTGTAAGTTCGACGATGGGGCCCGGCCTCAAGCTGGATATGGGGCAGTTCAAAAAAGACTAAAGATATTGTCATTCCCGTGTAAACGGGAATCTAATAGATCCCCGCTTTCACTGCGCCTTCGGCTTGTGGCTCCTTCTGGGCTCGCTGCTGGGGCGCGCGCGGTGTCGCGGGGATGACATAGCGAGGAAGATATGGCGGAAAAATACGGGAAAAAAGTTAAAGAGCTGATGATCAAAGAGATGAAGGGCGTGTTGTCCGGCGGTACGGGATTCGTCTTTTCGAATATTGAAAACATCAAAGCGACCGATATGGACGCTCTCCGCAGGAAGCTGAAGCTTTCGGATTCAAAGTATTTTGTCGTTAAGAACCGCATAGGGAAGATCGCCCTGAAAGAAGCGGGACTTGACGAGTTTACGGAGCTATTGGAAGAAAATAAAACCGTGGGTTTAAGCGTTATCACGGATGACCCTGTAAAAATAGCAAAGGTCATGGTCGATTTCGCGAAAACAAATAAAGGATTACAGGTAACGAACGGATACCTGGAAGGCCAGATGCTGACCCCTGAAAAAATAAAGGAACTTTCACAGTTGCCCGGTCGTGAGCAGCTTATAGCGATGGTAATGTGTGCTATGAACGGCCCGCTGACGGGTTTTGTAGGGGTGTTGTCAGGCGTGATGAGGAGTTTATGCTACGCGCTAAACGCGCTTAAAGAGAAAAAAGAAAGTTAAGTGAGGCTGTAACTTACGGCGTTTTGCGCCGTAAGTTACAAAGCCGAACTTAACCCCACACCCAGAATTACCTGGGTGTGGGGTTTAATTCGCACAAATCACTTAGTTTCACGTTGTTCACTAAGTGATGTGCTCATTAAAGGAGGATCTAAAATGGCAGAGGAAAAGAAGAAACAGGAAAACACTGAAGAAGCCGCAAAGCCGGAAGCGAGCGAGCAGAAGCCGAAGGCGAGCGAAGCTGTGACGGAAACCGCAACTGCGGATGACAAACCGAAGGTCCAGCTTTCAGAGAAGATGGAAGGCATAATCAAGAACATCGAGGAGATGAGCGTTCTTGATCTTTCCGAACTCGTGAAGGCCATCGAGGACAAGTTCGGCGTCAGCGCAGCTGCGCCAGTCGCTGCTATGGCCGTTCCCGGAGCCGCTGGTGCGGCAGGAGCCGCAGGCGGAGCCGAGGAAGAGAAAAGCGTCTTTTCAGTCGTACTTGCCGAGGTCGGTGCTAACAAGATCAATGTCATCAAGGAGATCAGGGCCCTGACAAATCTTGGCCTGAAAGAAGCCAAGGATCTTGTAGAAGCAGCGCCAAAGGAGATCAAGGGAGATATCCCCAAGGACGAAGCCGAAAAGATGAAAAAGCAGATGGAAGAAGTCGGTGCTAAGGTCGAGCTGAAATAACTCTTAAAAAATAAGGAGTGATACTAACATGGCTGTAAAAATACAGCGTCAAAGTTACGCCAGAATGCCGGAATCGCTGGATTTTCCGAATCTGGTGAAGATACAGCTTGATTCGTACGAAAACCTCTTGCAGCAATCTGTTTCAAAGACAAAGCGGCAATATCGAGGCCTGGAGGCCCTTTTTACTGATGTATTCCCCATTGTAAGCCAAGACGGCAAATACAGGCTGGAATATCTCTATTACGAACTGGGTCAGTCGAAATATACCGCTGAAGACTGCAAAGAGCGGTCGCTTACTTACTCGGCGCCTATGCGCATTAAATTGCGCTTGCGGCTCGAGACAGAGATGAAAGAACAGGAGGTTTATGTCTGCGATATTCCCCTGATGACAGAGCGCGGAACGTTTATCATCAACGGTGACGAACGTGTCGTGGTCAACCAGATACACCGTTCACCCGGTATATCTTTCGAGGAAACGGGTCAGCCGACAGGCAAAAAAGTCGTTTCCTCGAGAATCATACCGGACAGGGGAGCCTGGATCGAGTTTCTGATCGACCGCAGCGATCTTTTGCACGTTTATATCGACCGGAAAAAGAAGTTTCTGGCGACGACGTTCCTGCGGATGTTCGGCCTGTCAAAGGATGAAGACATACTCAAGGCTTTCGGTGGCGTTGAGGAAGTAAAGATAACCAGGCAAAAGCAGTGCGAAGAACTGGCAGGCAGGGTTCTGGCGGAAGACGTTATCGATGAAAGCACAGATTCACTGCTCGCCCAGCAGACGGAAAAGATAACACCGACAGCAGCCAATCGCATATGGGAGACCGGGACGAGAAAAATCAAACTTCTTCGCAACGTGCCGAAAGAGATAGTGCAGACGCTCGAACACGACGGGACGAAGACAAAAGAAGAAGCATATCTGGATATTTACCGCAGACTGCGGCCGGGAGATCCTCCTACTTTAGAATCGGCCCAGGAGCTTTTAGGTCAGATGTTTTTTGATACCAAGAGGTATGCTTTAAGTTCTGTCGGGATACGAATGATAAACCGGAAGCTGGGAATGGACCGTCCGTATGACGCCCGACTGCTGGACCCGGAAACACTGGTAAGGGCGATAAATTATCTTTTGGAGATCAAGAACGGCGTAAAAAACGTTGATGATATCGACCATTTGGGAAACCGCCGCGTTAGAAGCGTCGGCGAACAGCTTTCCAACCAGGTAAGAATGAGCCTCGCGAGAGTTGAGAGGGTCGCGAAGGAGCGCATGAGCGTTTATGAAATGGAAGACGTCATGCCTCACAACCTCATCAACACGAAACTCATCGCTAACGTCATTCATGATTTCTTTGCCCGCGGGAGGCTTTCTCAGTTCATGGACCAGACGAACCCTCTGGCCGAACTTACTCACCTGAGGCGCTTGAGCGCTCTTGGCCCCGGGGGTTTAAGCCGCGAAAGAGCCGGTTTCGAGGTCAGGGACGTCCACTATTCGCACTATGGAAGATTGTGCCCCATAGAAACGCCGGAAGGACCGAACATAGGACTCATTAACTCTCTTAGCTCTTACGCCGAAGTTGACGATTACGGTTTTCTGGTAACACCGTACAGGAAGGTCGAGAAAGGCCAGGTTCTGAACAAAACCGAACTTCTATCGGCGGACGTCGAGGATAATTACATCATTGCCCAGGCGAACTCCGAAACGGATTCGCGCGGTTTTTTCAAGAATGACAAGATATTCTGCCGCTTTAAAGACGACTTCATAATAGCTGACCGCAAAGACGTGCAGTACATGGACGTTTCGCCCCTTCAGCTCGTGAGCGTATGCGCCGGACTTATTCCGTTCCTTGAGCACGACGACGCCAACAGGGCGCTTATGGGATCCAACATGCAGAGGCAGGCCGTTCCGCTTTTAAGTCCTGAGCCTCCGCTGGTCGGTACCGGCATTGAAAAACGCACTGCCGAAGATTCTGGGGCCGTGGTCCGGGCGAAGAAAGACGGCAAGGTCACGAAGGCGGACGCTTCTGAGATCATCATCAGTGGCGATAAATACAAACTTAAAAAATTCGTGCGGACGAACGCCAGGACCTGCATCAACCAGAGGCCGCTCGTTAAGAAGGGGATGACGATCAAAGAGGGCGATACGATCGCTGACGGCATCGCGACGTTCAAAGGAGAGATGGCGCTCGGAAGGAACGTGCTTGCGGGGTTCATGGCCTGGAGAGGATACAACTTTGAAGACGCGATCCTTATAAGCGAGACTCTCCTGAAGGAAGACGCGTATACGTCCGTCCATATCCATCGCTTTGAGGTGGAAGCCAGGGAGACCCGGCTCGGAAACGAAGAAATAACGCCTGATATACCCAACGTCGGGGAAGATGTCCTCAAGAACCTTGACGAGGGCGGCATAATTCGGGTTGGCGCTGAAGTCGGCCCCGGCAGCATCCTGGTCGGCAAGGTTGCGCCAAAGTCGGAAACAGAGCTTTCACCTGAAGAGAAACTCCTGCGCGCCATCTTTGGCGAAAAAGCCGGGGATGTTAAGGATGTATCCCTGAAAGTGCCGTCTGGCGCCGAAGGGATCGTCGTGGACGTTAAGGAGCTTTTCAGGAAGAGCAGCAAGACCCTGACAAAAGAGCAGCGCAGGGAAGACTCCAAAGAGCGCAAGATGGTCAAAGAAGGCTACGAGATCATAATAGCCAACCTGGAAGCAAAGAAGGCGGCTCAAGTGCACCAGAAACTGGTGGGAAGCAAGCTTATCAGTAATCTTGCGGACACGGAGACCGGTAAAGCCCTGATCAAGGCCGGTGTCAAAATAAAACAAAGCGATCTGGTCAAGTTCAAGAAGGCCGATCTGGATAATATTTATGTTGAAGACGACGAAAAAATGCAGGCCAGGGTCAATTCCACAATGCTGACGATAAACGGCCAGATAGAGCAGACCACGACAGACATGGAAAGGGACCTTGATCGCATAAAGCACGGGGACGAACTTCCTGCGGGAGTGCTCCGTCGCATAACCGTTTTTGTCGCGAGCAAGAAGAAACTCCAGGCAGGCGATAAAATGGCCGGGCGTCACGGGAACAAGGGTGTTATCGCAAAAGTAATGCCCGAGGCGGATATGCCGTTTCTCCCGGACGGAAGGCCGCTTGACATCGTCCTTAATCCGCTTGGCGTTCCCAGCCGTA
The DNA here is from genome assembly GCA_049642015.1 of Candidatus Omnitrophota bacterium. Classification (GTDB taxonomy): domain Bacteria; phylum Omnitrophota; class Gorgyraeia; order Tantalellales; family Tantalellaceae; genus JBAROI01. The sequence continues at coordinate 6,799 of JBAROI010000126.1, forward strand.
TGAATATCGGTCAGCTGCTGGAAACGCAGCTGGGATGGGCAGCAAAGGTCCTCGGCATAAAAATGGCGACTCCCGTGTTTAACGGCGCGACGGAGGGTGATATCGAAAGCGCAATGAAAAAAGCCAAGCTGCCGGTGGACGGCAAGATGGACATGTATGACGGCTTTACCGGCAAGAAATTCGACCAGAAAGTCACCGTAGGTTTTATCTACATGATGAAGCTCATACACCTGGCGGATGACAAAATGCACGCAAGGTCCATCGGGCCGTATTCGCTTGTTACGCAGCAGCCGTTAGGCGGTAAGGCCCAGTTCGGAGGACAGAGGTTCGGAGAAATGGAAGTCTGGGCGCTTGAGGCTTATGGAGCGGCATATACGCTCCAGGAACTTTTGACCGTCAAGAGCGACGACGTCGCCGGGCGAACGAAAATATACGAAGCTATCGTTAAAGGGGAAAACATGCTCCAGCCGAGTACTCCCGAATCCTTTAACGTTTTGATTAAGGAACTCCAGAGTTTGGCTCTTGATGTTCAACTTGAACAAAAAGAGGCGGGATAACAATAGGGGCGTTAAGATATGTTAAGAAGAGTAAATAAGTTCGACAAAGTCAAGATCCAGATAGCCTCGCCGGAAAAGATAAAGGAGTGGGCTACCCGAAAAGTCGGCAACAGAAGCGTCCTGTTCGAAGTAAAGAAGCCCGAGACCATTAACTACAGGACCTTAAAGCCGGAGAGGGACGGTCTTTTCTGTGAGAGGATATTTGGCCCCACGAAAGACTTTGAATGTAACTGCGGCAAGTACAAGAGGATCAAACACAAAGGCATCGTCTGTGACAGGTGCGGCGTAGAAGTGACGAAGTCAAGCGTCAGGCGCGAGAGGATGGGATGCATAAAACTGGCCGCTCCGGTTTCACACGTATGGTTCTTTAAGGCAATACCTTCGCGTATGGCGAACATGCTGGACATGAAGATGAGAGACATCGAGAGGGTCCTGTATTATGAGCAGTACGTGGTTATAGACCCGGGTGAGACACCTCTTAAGAAACAGGAGATGCTGACCGAGGACCAGCACACCGAAGCCAAAGAAAAATACGGCAGCAAATTCAATGCTGGTATGGGCGCTGAAGCCGTAAGGGAGCTCCTGAAAGACATCGATCTGGACAAGACCGCGAAAGAGCTGCAGGCGAAGATCATCGAGAAGAAAGACATGAACCTGCGCAAGAGACTGATGAAACGACTGAAGATCATAGAGGGCTTCAGGAAGAGCGATAACAAGCCCGAATGGATGATCCTCGACATTGTCCCGATGATACCGCCGGACCTGCGGCCTCTCGTGCCGCTGGAAGGCGGAAGGTTCGCGACAAGCGACCTCAACGACCTTTACAGGAGGGTCATAAACAGGAACAACCGTTTGAAAAAACTGATCGAACTCAAGGCCCCGGAAGTTATTATACGCAACGAAAAGCGCATGCTTCAGGAAGCGGTGGATGCTCTCTTTGATAACGGACGGCACGGACGGGCTGTAATGGGGCCCGGCGGAAGGCCGCTGAAGTCGCTTGCTGATATGCTAAAAGGGAAGCAGGGGCGTTTTCGCCAGAACCTGCTCGGTAAACGCGTGGATTATTCCGGCAGAAGCGTTATTGTAATAGGTCCTGAACTGAACCTGCACGAGTGCGGACTCCCGAAAGAGATGGCGCTCGAGCTTTATCAGCCGTTTATTATAAGGAAGCTCAGGGAGAAGGGATTTGTACACACGATAAAGAGCGCGAAAAAGATGGTCCAGCAGGAAAATCCGGAAGTCTGGGATATTCTCGACGAGGTCATAAAAGACCATCCGGTCCTCTTGAACCGCGCCCCAACGCTCCACAGACTCGGCATACAGGCGTTTCAGCCGAGGCTCATCGAGGGCAAAGCGATAAGAATACATCCATTGGTATGCGCGGCGTTCAACGCGGACTTCGACGGAGACCAGATGGCGGTCCATGTGCCCTTATCTATGGAAGCGCAGATGGAATGCCGCCTCATAATGAACGCGGCAAATAATATCTTTTCGCCGGCGAACGGGCGGCCGATAACATCGCCTTCACAGGACATAGTTCTCGGACTTTACTACCTCACAAAGATAAGATCCGGGGCTAGGGGTGAAGGCAAAATGTTTGCCGATAAAAAAGAAGTCATTATGGCGTTTCAGAACGAGGCCATCGACAAGCACGCAAAGATAAAGGTACGCATAGGTGATGAGATCGTCGAAACTACAGTCGGCAGAGTTATCTTTAACGACGTTCTGCCCGGAGAGTTGTCTTTCTATAACGAGCCCATGAACAAGAAGGCGATAAGCCAGGTGATCTCCGATTGCTACAAGGTGAAAGGCCACCAGGAGACTGTGCGCCTTTTGGACCGCCTCAAGACGCTCGGGTTTGAGGAAGCGACGCTTTCCGGTGCTTCAATGGCTGTGGCCGACCTGGACGTTCCAAAAGAAAAACAGCAGAGGATAGAAAGCGCCCACGGCGAAGTTGATAAGATACAGAAACAGTACCAGAAGGGCTTTATAACTGACGGGGAAAGGTATAACAAGATCATCGATATCTGGACGCATGTTACCGAGGATGTTTCAAGCCTGGTGTTCCGCCATCTCGACACTTTCAATCCTGTATTTATGATGGCGGATTCCGGCGCGAGAGGTTCCCGGCAGCAGATAAGGCAGCTCGCGGGCATGAGGGGGCTAATGGCGAAACCTTCCGGAGAGATCATGGAAACGCCGATCACGGCGAATTTCCGTGAAGGCCTTACCGTTCTGGAATACTTTATTTCTACGCACGGAGCGCGCAAGGGTCTGGCGGACACGGCGCTTAAGACCGCTGATTCCGGCTACCTGACAAGGCGCCTTGTTGACGTGGCGCAGGACGTTATCATAAAAGACGTGGACTGCGGCACCCTTAACGGTATCACGGTCACGGCGATAATTGAAGGAGACGAGGTTGTCGTGTCGCTATCTGAAAGGATAATCGGACGTGTTGCGCTGGATAACATCGTGAACATTATCACCGATGAAGTTATAGTCAGTGCGGGCGAAATAATTAACGAAGAGCACGCCCGCAAGATCGAAGAAACAGGCATGGAGAAGATCCGGATCAGGAGCGTTTTGACCTGTGAGATGGAAAGCGGGGCATGCGCAAGTTGTTACGGGCGTAACCTTGCTACCGGTAAGCTCGTAGAGATCGGTGAAGCCGTGGGTGTTATAGCGGCGCAGTCGATCGGTGAACCAGGTACGCAGCTTACCATGAGAACTTTCCACATAGGGGGAACGGCAAGCAGGATCATCGAACAGTCCTACTACCAGAGCAAAGAAGCAGGCTTCATTAAGTACCACAACCTTAAAGTAGTGGAAAGCAGGGAAGCGGGCAAGTTTGTCGTCTTGAACCGTAACGGCCAGATAAGCATCAACGAGGCAGACGGCCGTGAGGTCGAGAGGCAGACCATCCCCCAGGGGTCTTACATTTTCTTCAAAGACGGGAACAAAATAAAGAAGGCCGACAGATACGCGGAATGGGACCCGTATTCGGTGCCGATATTGACGGAAATTCCCGGAAAAGTCCAATACGAAGACATCAAGAAAGACGTTTCCGTGAAGCTGGAGGTAGACGAGGCGACCGGGGCAAAGAATAAGGTGATAATAGAGTCGAAGAAGGAAGATTATCACCCGCAGCTTCTCTTGATCAACGACAAGAACGAGGTAGAGGCGATTTATCCGCTGCCCATCGGCGCACACATAACGGTAAACGATAAGCAACACGTTCGCGCGGGCGACGTTCTCGCCAAGACCCACCGCGTGATGACAAAGACAAAGGACATCACGGGTGGTCTACCCAGGGTTGCCGAGCTTTTTGAGGCCAGGAAGCCAAAAGACCCGTCGATCATCAGTGAAATCGACGGAACTGTGGAATTCGGTGATACGAAGAAAGGGCAGAGAAGGATCCTCATAGAAAGCGAAAGCGGGATGCATAAAGAATACGTGATCCCCCACGGGAAACACCTGAACGTTTACCGCGGCGACATGGTAAAGGCCGGAGAGCAATTGGTCGACGGCCCCGTAGTGCCGCAGGACATTCTCAGGGTTTCCGGGGAACAGAAGCTCCAGGAATATCTCGTTAACGAGGTGCAGGAAGTTTACCGTTTGCAGGGCGTCCAGATAAACGACAAACACATTGAGATCATCGTAAGACAGATGCTCAAGAACGTACGGATAACGGATCCGGGTGATACCGAACTCCTCATGGGAGACAAAGTCGAGAAAGGTAGTTTCAAAAAAGTCAATGCCGCTGCAATAAAAAAGAAGAAAAAACCCGCAGCCGCTGAACCGATGCTTTTGGGGATAACGAAAGCGTCGCTGACCACCGAGAGTTTTATATCGGCTGCGAGTTTCCAGGAGACGACAAGGGTCCTTACCGAAGCGGCCACGATGGGAAGGGTGGACAATCTGGTCGGCCTTAAAGAAAACATCATCATGGGACACCTGATCCCCGCGGGAACAGGGATCGATTTTCACAGGAATATTGACATGGACAGGGAGATCCTTAAACCCATGAGCGAAGAAGTAACGACGGAAGAACCTGTCGAAGAGGCAGAGAAAGAGATAGAAGAGGCAGAGGAAAAAGCCGAAGAAAAACCCAAGAAGAAAAAAGCCAAAGGAAAAAAGAAGAAATAATTTAAAAAAGAGGACAAGATGCCGACAATAAATCAATTGATAAGAAAAGGAAGAAAAGCAATCAAGGAGAAAAGTAAATCTCCCGCGTTGAAGGGTTGCCCCCAGCGCAGAGGTGTGTGCCTGCAGGTAAAGACGCGCACGCCTAAAAAACCGAATTCCGCTTTGCGGAAAGTTACGAGAGTCCGCCTTACGAATGGGATGGAAGTTACCGCGTACATCCCGGGAGAGGGGCACAACCTCCAGGAGCACTCGATCGTGTCCATCAGGGGAGGCAGGGTAAAGGACTTGCCGGGAGTACGTTATCACATCATAAGAGGCCTGCTGGATACATCCGGCGTGGACGGACGCATGCAGTCAAGGTCAAAGTACGGCGCTAAAAAGCCGAAAGGATAAGGAAATACCATGAGGAGAAGAAGAGCGGAAAAGAGAGAAGCAAAAGCTGATCCAAAATATAAAAGTAAGCTGATCGGTAAATTTGTCAACATGATTATGGAGCGCGGCAAGAAGTCGGTGGCCGAGAGCATCGTTTACGGGGCCCTTGACATTTTGAAGGAGCAGGTAAAGGATAAGGATCCCCTGGAAGTGTTAACCCAGGCAGTTGAGAATGCGCGTCCGCTTTTGGAGGTCAAATCCAGGAGGATAGGAGGGGCTACATACCAGGTTCCGCTAGAGGTAAAGCTTGAGAGAGGCCAGTTCATGGCAATGCGATGGATAAGGGATTTTGCCAGGACCCAGAAGGGCAAGCCCATGAAAGAAAAACTGGCGGCTGAAATAATGAACGCGTATAAGCGGGAAGGGCCGACGGTAAAGAAACGCGAGGATACGCACAAGATGGCGGAAGCCAATAAGGCGTTCGCGCATTATAAGTGGTAATAAAATCACAACTTAACGAGCTGTTGCGAAGCTAAGTTGTAGATTTTACACCATCCCGAGCGAGTGAATGAAATGAACGAGTCGCGGGATCAAAAAAATGACAAAAGTTTTGGAAAGAGAACATACAGATAAGAATAAAATGGAAAAAATTCAGGACCTCAGGAATATCGGTATTATCGCCCACATAGACGCCGGAAAGACCACGACTACGGAGAGGATTCTTTACCACACCGGCAAGATCTATAAAATGGGCGAGGTCCACGATGGAACGGCCGTGATGGACTGGATGGAGCAGGAGCAGGAACGCGGCATAACCATTACTTCCGCCGTTACTTCATGTTCCTGGAAAGATAAGACGATAAACATCATTGATACGCCGGGTCACGTAGATTTCACTATTGAGGTAGAAAGGTCCCTGAAGGTCCTCGACGGAGCACTTGTTGTATTCTGCGCCGTAGGCGGCGTTCAGCCGCAGACAGAGACGGTATGGCGGCAGGCCGATCATTACGACGTTCCTAAACTTGCGTTCGTAAACAAGGTTGACCGGACCGGCGCTGATTTTTTCAAGGTCATCATGGACATACACAAGAAACTCGGGGCCAGCGCTACGCCCATACAGATCCCGATAGGCAAGGAAGATGATTTCAGGGGAATTATAGACCTTGTGACATGTAAGGCATACATGTTCGGCGAAGAGGCCGATTTAGGAGAGCTGGTCGAAACAGATATCCCCGAGGAAATGAAAGACGTTTCCAGCCACTGGAGACACAATCTTATAGAAAAGCTGGCCAATGTTGACGAAGAAGTCCAGGAACTTTATCTCATGGATAAAGGCATATATCCCGATAAGCTTAAACAATATATAAGAAAAAACACGGTGAAAAATCTTTTCATTCCCGTAATGTGCGGGTCAGCCCTTAAAAACAAAGGCATGAAGTTCGTCATGGACGCGGTATGCGATTATTTGCCGTCCCCGCTTGATGTTACGCCGCCGAAAGGCTTGCATCCCGAGACAAAAGAAGAGATCAAAGTAACCCCGGACGCGAAAGAGCCCCTTTGCGCTTACGCGTACAAGATAATGTCGGACCCGTTTGTCGGGACGGTGACGTATACAAGGATATACTCCGGCAAGATGAAATCCGGAACGTATGTTCTTAATACGACGACGGACAAAAAAGAAAGAATAGGGCAGATTTTAAGGATACATGCGGATCAAAGAGAAATGATCCAGGCCGCGGGCCCAGGACAGATAATCGGCCTCGTAGGCCTCAAGAACACTTTTACGGCTCACACGCTTTGTGATGTCGCGCATCCGATCACTCTTGAGAGGATCGATTATCCGGAGCCCGTTATATCGATGGCGATCGAACCGGAAACAAGAGTGGATCAGGATAAGCTCGGAGGAGCGCTTAAAAAGCTTGAATCGGAAGACCCTTCTTTTAAGGTCAATTATAACGAAGAGACGGGGCAGACCCTGATAAGCGGCATGGGTGAGCTTCACCTCGAGATACTTGTTGACAGGCTGAAAAGGGAGTTTGGCGTCGGGGCGAACGTGGGGAGTCCGCAGGTGGCTTATCGTGAGACAATAACCCAGGCTGTTAATTCTGTCGGTAAATTTATACAGCAAACGGGCGGCCACGGTCAGTACGGACACGTAGAGGTAAGGCTTGAGCCCGCCGAGAAGGGAGCAGGCATCATTTTCGAACAAGAGATAAAAGGGGGCGTTGTTCCGAGGGAATATTTCAAGGCTATTGAGCGGGGCGTCCGAAACGCCGCCAAGACCGGGGCGCTTGCGGGTTATCCTGCCACGGATATAAAGGTCACACTTTATGACGGATCTTATCATGAGGTAGACTCCTCAGAACTGGCTTTCAACAACGCCGGAGCATTGGCCCTGCGTGAGGGTATACAGAAGGCTAAGCCGGTATTGCTGGAACCCATAATGAATCTTGAGGTTACGACTCCGGATGAATATCTGGGCGATGTGATAGGCGACATGAACATGAGAAGGATAAAGGTAGAGCACATCAAACAGAAGGGATCGACCAAGATAATAACCGGAGCGGCGCCACTTGCGCAAATGTTTGGTTATGCGACGGCGTTAAGGAGCTTGACACAAGGCCGCGCAACCTATACAATGGAGCCTTCTTTTTACCAAGAAGTGCCTAAAGATATAATGGAAAAGATTGTACCCAGTGTATCGAAATAATAATAGTAATACTATTGTTAAGGAATGTAAATCAAGGAGGAAGTAATGGCTAAGGCAAAATTTGAACGAACGAAGCCACATTTGAACATAGGCACGATCGGTCACGTCGATCACGGAAAAACGACGCTGACCGCGGCTATCACGATGTTCCTGGCAAAC
>JBAROI010000138.1:0-12364 GCA_049642015.1 Candidatus Omnitrophota bacterium
TTATCCTCGGTATTGCTATAGCGGCAAGTATAGCTATAACAACAACAACCAGCAAGACCTCTATAAGCGTGAATCCCGTTAGATGTTTTCTATCTAACGGGATGAAGCCCTTTTGCCGTCTCATGTCAGATGCCTTTCATCCCTAAAACTTACTAGTCGTGATCGTGGTTGTCGTCGATCACCCTGTGAGTAGTGGCGTTCAGATTATAGGCACTACCGGTGGACGGACATGTCGGGACACCATCCGGAAAATAATCGTTGTCCGCTTCGATATCCGAAAGGTCGTTCGCCGGCCAGCTGCCATTATCGAAATACCACCTTTCAACCTGCGTGTTGATGTTCGAGACGTTCGCGTCACAGGCAGATTCCCTCGCCGTAGTAGCGGTCGTGGTCAGCCTCGGTATAACGATGGCTGCCAGGATCGCGATAACTGTTATGACGAACAAAATCTCGATCAACGTAAAGCCTTTCTTCCCCCTGATCCTCATCCTTCCTCCTTTCATTACTTTGACATACTTGTTATTAAATCAAACATCGGTAAATAAATAGCGAGAGCTATAAAGCCAACGATAAATGCTAAGAACAATGTGAGCATGGGCTCTAAATAAGCTACCAGTTTTGCTACCGCGTAATCGACGTCCCGGTCGAGAATGTCCGAGCTTTTCTGGAGCATTGCGTCAAGTATGCCTGCCTCCTCGCCGGCCGCTATCATCTCCGCGATCATAGGCGGAAACAGGATCTCTTTCGAGATCGAATCGGTGATCCTTCCTCCTTCTCTCACGCTGTTCTGGATACCGTCGATAATATCGGTGATTACTTTGTTGCCCGTTATTCCTCTTACTATTCTCAGGGATTCAGTAACTACGATCCCGCTGGAAACAAGGGAGCCAAAAGTGCGTATAAAACGGGAGATCGCTACATCGCGGTTCAGCGCCCCAAATACGGGAAGATTTAATTTCATTTTATCGATGGCCAGTCTTCCTTCGTCCGTAGCGGACGCTCTTTTGTAACCGAATATTGCAAGGGCTATCGCGATCAAGATGGCCCACCAGTAATGACCGGCGAACTTGCTTACTCCCATCAATATCGTAGTAGGCATGGGAAGCGTTATGCCCATCTTACTATAGACTTTCGCGAAGATCGGCACGATGAACATCACCAGAAAGCTTATAACTATTGCCGAGGCGCACAGGACGATAAGAGGGTAAGTGAAGGCCTTCTTTATGTTCCGCCTTAAAACATCTTCCTTTCCCAGATACTCGACTATTTTCTTCATGACTTCGTCGAGGATCCCGCCCGCTTCACCCGCTCTGATCATGTTGATATAAAAATTTGAAAAAACCCTGGGGTGCTTGGCAAGCGCGTCTGAAAGCCTTTCTCCCCCTTCCAGGTCAAGCGATACCTTATAAACTATTCTTTTTAATGTCGAGTTTTGTATTTGTCGTCCGATAGTTTCCAGGCTCTTGATGATGGGGATCCCCGCGTTGACCATTGAAGAAAAACGCTCCGTAAACACCATGATGTCTTCGGTGCTTATTTTTTCCCATTTTATCGTAAACATCTCTTCGGCATGTTTGTTGAGCTCTGTCACATAAAGCCCCATGTCTTTTAACTTAGCGCGGACCGCGGCTTCGTTATCTACTTCCAGAGTCCCTTTATAAATTTTGCCGGAATCGTCACGCGCGGCATAATCAAATTTAGGCATACGTTTCTCCTAATCCAGGTAAACTACCCTTCTTATTTCTTCAATAGTTGAAATTCTATCCAGCACCTTCTGGACACCGTTCTGCTGCAGGGTCCTCATCCCCTCTTTCATCGCCATCTCTTTTATCCTTATGACAGGCTCCCTTTTCAATATAAGCTCTCTTATCCCGTCGCTTACCTTCATTATCTCAAATATCCCTACTCTTCCCTTATAACCGGTGTTATAGCAAAATTTGCATCCCTTTCCCCGGGCCAGTTTCTGCCCGGGCTTGAGGTCAAGCCCTATGCCTTTTAACTCTTCCTTGTCCGGCACGTATTCTTCCTTACATTCCGGACATATCACCCGGCAAAGTCTCTGCGCCAGCGTGCCGATCACGGTTGACGAGATCAAGAACGGTTCAACTCCCATATCGACCAGGCGCATTACCGCGCTCGGGGCGTCATTGGTGTGCAGTGTACTCAATACAAGATGACCCGTCAGCGCGGCCTGGATGGCTATTTCGGCCGTCTCCGTATCCCTTATTTCCCCGACCATTATCTTGTCGGGGTCTTGCCTGAGGATCGTCCTCAGGCCCGTCGCGAACGTGATCTTCGACGAGGGATCTACCTGGATCTGGTTGATCCTGTTGAGTCTGTATTCCACCGGATTTTCAATAGTAACGATGTTGTCCGTCTTGGAGTCCATCTGGTTCAAAACAGCGTACAAAGTACTCGTCTTGCCGCTTCCCGTGGGGCCCGTAACCAGCAATATCCCGTGAGGCTTGGAAATAAGAGTTTTAAATATGTCTTCGTCATATCTTGTAAGCCCCAGCTTTTCAAGACTGATCAGCATGGCTTCTTTATCAAATATCCTTAGGACCGCTTTTTCCCCGGCAACCGTCAAGAGGGTGGAAACCCTGAAATCGTAATCTTTTCCGTCCTTTTTGAGCGAAATGTGCCCGTCCTGGGGCATCCTCCTCTCGGTTATATCCAGATTCGCAAGGATCTTTATCCTTGATATAACGGCTGCCTCTATATGCTTGGGTACCGTCATGATATCGTGTAAAATGCCGTCGACCCTGTAGCGTACGATCATCTCGGGTTCTTCGGGTTCGAAATGTATATCGCTTGCTTTCGCGTTGACCGCGCTGTTTATAACGTCGCTCACGAGCCTCACGACCGGCAGATCTTCGATCCTGCCGAGCTCTTCCTCGATCTCAACAGTTTTTTCTTCTTCCCGTTCTTTAAGTTTCTGCAGGCGCATATCTATCAGGGCCTGCTTGCTCGTTTCTTCGACCTTGTAATATTGATTGATGGCCTGGTCCATTTCTTTTTCGGTGGCAACCATGGGGAGTATCTTATAGCCCGTTATAAGTTTTATCTCGTCCCTGGCAGGCAGGTTCAGCGGCGAAACGAGCGCGACGTATAAACTATCTTCCTCTATCCTGACAGGAACGGCTCTATACTGTCTTGCAACGTCCTCGGGCAGCATTTTTATCACCTGAGGATCGATCTTCTGGTCGCTCAATTTTACGTATGGAATTTCCAATTTATATGCCATTGCCTGCGCGAGGCCCTCGGAAGTGATAAAACCTTTGCTAACAAGTATCTTCTGGAGCGGCACGCCTGTTGTTTTTTGCTCCTCCGCGGCTTCGTTCAGCTGCTGTTCGGTGATCAATTTTTTTGAAAGCAGAATATCCGCTATTTCTTTAGGTTTATCCGCCATGCTATTCCTCCAAAGCCTTTTTGACTTTTCCCAGCAAAGTTGCCGGATCATAGGGTTTGGCTATGTAATCTACCGCGCCTTCCCTGGACGACCTCTCAATATCCTCGACCTGTCCTTTAGCCGTGAACATGATCACGGGAATAGATTTCGTATCCGGCATCTCCTTCAGCTTAACGAGCACCTCGTGACCGTTCATCCCGGGCATAGTAACGTCTAAAAGAATAAGGTCGGGAATTTCTTCCTTCGCTTTCTCCAGGCCTTCTGTTCCGTTTTGCGCGACAATAACGTCCAGGCCTTCTTTCTTCAGCCTGAACTCTACCATTTTTACGATACTGGGCTCATCATCGATCACGAGCACCCTTTTAGCCATATCTATCCTTCCAGAGCCTTTTTTATTTTATCCAGCATCGCCATTGGATCAAAAGGCTTAATTATGTAATCTACCGCGCCTGCGTAAGACGACCTCTCCACATCCTCGACTTGCCCTTTGGAGGTGAACATGATCACGGGAATGTTTTTTGTCTCCGCTGATTCCTTTAATCTGCTGAGGGTCTCGTGTCCGTCCATTTCGGGCATAAGAATATCCAAAAGAATGAGGTCCGGGGCTTCCTCCTGTGCCTTCTTCAGGCCTTCTCTCCCGCTCTCGGCGGTAATAACGTCGAAACCGTTCGCCTCAAGTCTTGATTCTACCATTTTTACGGTATGCGGTTCGTCGTCAACAACTAATATTTTCTTTGCCATTTTACTTTTCCCCTAAAAGTTCTTCTATCTTGGAAAGCAACACTTCCCGGTCAAAGGGCTTGATGATGTACGCGTCCGCTGAGGCGTCTTCGGCCAGTTCCCGGTCCTTTTTGTCCGTGCTTCCCGTGATCACGATCACGGGAATACCTGCAAAAGCGTCGTCGTTCTTAAGCTGGCTGCAGATCTCATACCCGTTAATTCCGGGAAGCCTCAGATCTACAATAACCAGATCCGGTTTTTCGTCGCGCGCCTTTTCTAGGCCTTCCCTGCCGTCATAGGCGGAGATCACCTCATAATTGCTTGCCTCTAGCCGGGTAGCCAGTAACTTAACGACAAGCGGCTCGTCGTCCACTACCAGTATTCTTTTTGCCATCTTTTATCCCTAATTTCGTTTATAGTAAAAAATCCACCCACTTTTTAAATTCTTCCACATTGATCGGTTTTGCTATCGCGGGTATGGCTTTCTTTTCGATATATTTTTCCAGCCTGCCGACCTCTACTTCATACCCCGACATGATCAGCACGGGTATATCTTCCGTTTTCACGTCCTCCTTAAGCCTGCCGATGACTTCATAGCCGTTCATTTTAGGCATCAGCATATCAAGAACTATTAGATCCGGCGCTCCGGCGTTGATCTTTTCCAGGGCTTCGGTCCCATCGTAGGCCCCAGTAACGTTGCTATAGCCGAACTTCTCCAAAAATCTGCGCAGGTTTTCAACTATTTCGCGTTCATCATCGACGACCATTATATTTTTCTTCAGCCTTTCTTCCTTCTCGCTTACGAGATTTTTTTCGGCTTTTTTCAAAAGGTCTTCGGCATCACCTGCCTCGGATGGATAGATCGCGCGGCCGCAGGAAAAACCTATCTCCGGGACGCCTTCGGCGCTTACTTCAAAAAGAGCCTCTTTTACCGCTCTTTTTAGCCTTCTGTCCGTCCCGGGCGCGTCCGGCCTGTCGGCTCCCGCCAGAACGACGATCTCGTTTTCGCCCTTGACGACCGAGATCCCTTCATCCCTCAAAGTATTTTTTATCTTCATCATTTTTGAAAAGATCCCGCGCGCTTTTTTCTTTCCCAACATTTCTTCTATTTCTTTATAATTATCCAACCTTACAACAAACACTGAAAATCCCTCACGAGCTTTCCTGGCTATAGCGATCCTCTTTGCTATATTGTCATAAAGTATCTCCTCGATACTGTACTTGGGCAGGGTAAAAGTAAATTTGGACCCTTTGTCTAATTCGCTTTCGGCCGTGATCTTTCCGCGATGCAGCTCTATGATCCCTTTCGTGATAAAAAGCCCCAGGCCGGTCCCCTGCTCTCCGGGCCCGGAGGCCCTGTCAAACTGCTGAAACTTACCGAAAACCCTGGAAAGGTTCTCCTCCACGATCCCTATCCCTGTATCCGAAACATAGCATTCCACGGATCTTCCCTTATCCTGGATCCCTATCTCTATATTTCCTTTCGGGGTGAATTTCAGCGCATTGCTTATTAAATTACCAAATACCTGGACTATTTTTTCCTTATCAGCGTAAACTTCCACGCTTTTTTCCGGGAAAACCTTTCTTATCTCCAGGCCCCTGCCCTTTGCCTGATCGTAAAACTGGGAACATGCTTCTTCGGCCAGATCCCTTATGTCGGTCTCTTCTCTCCTTATTTCGGCCGCACCGGCCTTGATCATGGCTACTTCCAGAAGGTTATCGATTATACGCTTAAGGCGATCGATATCTTCAAGGCAAACCGATAAAAACTCCTTCTGCACCTTTGTGGTTTCGCCGAGTATGCCGTCAAGAACCTGTGAAACCGCCTCCCTGATAGTGGTCATGGGGGTGCGAAGTTCGTGCGAAACGGTAGTGATGAACTCGTCCTTGAGGCGTTCCAGCTGTTTGCGTTCGGTAATATCCCGGATCGAAATCATGAGAGCGGCCTTACCCTCCCACTCCGCGCCTGAAACGCTCATCTCCCCTATGCGCGCTTTTCCGTCTCTTTGAACAACGTTGATCTCCGTTGTCTTACCTTCCTCGAGGGGAGCTTTGAACGGTTTGCCTAAAAGCGTTTTTGCTTTTTCGTCAAAAAAATCAGCCGCGGCGGGATTGGCGTAAAGCACGGTCCCTTTCTTGTCCGTAATGGCGATGCCTTCTACGCTCTTTTCAATGACGTCGCGCAGACACTCCTCCCCTTTATGAAGGGTTTTTGTCTGTTTTTTCTTTTTCGGATCCTTCATTTTTATTCTCATAAGTTATTATGATACATAGTATATATTAACATTATCTTAGAGTCAAAAAACTATATATTATTTATTATATAATACAAAAAGCCCGCAGATAATTCTGCGGGCTTTTTGTAAAGTGGCGGAGGGGGGGATTCTATTACGACTATTCCCCTATCTCCTTTGTTTATAGTATATTGATGATTTATCTCTTTGCAAATGAATAGTTTATGGTTTCTATATTTTCTATATGTTATACAACTTTACTACAGGTATTCACTTTGGATGGGCACTATTTGGGCACTATTATTTTAAAATATTTAACAGTTTTTGAAAAACAAACATCCTATTTCTTTTTCTGCCAGAAACTTCGCTAAGAATACCAACATCAACAAACTTCCTTACTAAATTATAAACCGTTTGTCCGCTACACCCCTTAAGACGCCTTCTAATTGTGGCAGAAGTAACTATTGGCGTAATAAAAATTACGTCCAATAAATGAATAGCATAAACAGAATTAACAGTAGTAATTTTGCCTTTGAGCTCATCATATAAGTTCAATATACTGAAAACTGTCTCTTGCGTTCTCAGGGCTTGACTTTCTAGGGCTATTAAGAAAAATTTTAACCAAGTATTCCAATCTGATTTTTCATCTACTCCATGTAAAAAATCTAAATATTGTTTTCTCTGTCTTTCAAAATATTCACTTATATACAGTAAGGGATACTGAATGAATTCTCTACTATACAAAAACAAAGGTATTAAAAGTCGTCCAATTCTGCCGTTGCCATCCATAAATGGATGAATTGCTTCAAATTGATAATGAGCTACCCCTATTTGTATCAATGGATCTTTTTCCGATGTAGAATCCATATATTTTTCCCAATTACTCAAAAGATCAGACAACTTTGTATGCGGTGGAGGAATATATGCGGCTTCTTCCATCGGAACCCCTGGCACACCCACATATACTTGCATCTTTCTAAGATTGCCTCTATCTTTATTTTCCCCTCTTACTGAATCCAATAAAACATGGTGAATTTTCTTTATTAAATTTTCACCTATTGGTCTCTTTTTTAACTCATCTACAGCCACACTAATTGCTTTCCCATAGTTAATTATTTCTCTAACATCTCTTTCTTTTTCATCTTTCTGAGATTCCTTCCCCTCGGCTTCATATTTAAAGACCTCTTCCAATGTCGCATGTGTTCCCTCAATTCTTGAACTTAAAACGGCCTCTTTAGTTATTAGCGGTCTGGTTAACAACCTATAATTTGGAATATTCACTAACAACCCATTAAGCTTACCAAGAGCTTTATTAGCTCTACCCACATACCCAATTAAGCCTGAATAGTCTATGTCGGGCGGTGGCAACTTTGGTGGTATATATGGTTTTTTAGTCATATTTCTCCTTATGTAACACTATTATTATCCCAAAACTTTAGATCATAGGTAGCTATTATTCTAATTGTTAACAAAAAGTTAGAATAAATTAGAGAGAATTCATTAGTATTCCTACCTTCGTTATTCTAATTTTACACCAAAAACTAGAATAAGGCAAGCTATTATTCCAATATACTTTACTACACTACTTTACTACAATCCATTTTAGGGCATTTATAAACAAAATGTTTGGTGTGTTTTATAACTATATCGTCCCTTTTTTTGTCTTTTATTTAACCATTTTTTGATCTGGGATTCCTTAAATCTTAATATACCACCAATTTTAATATGTGGAATAAATCCATAGTGAACCCACTTATAAACCAAAGCCTGGCTTACTTGTAATAACCCACTAAGATCTTTTACTGTAAGCAGTTTTTCCGTAGGGTTAGAATACCTTATTCTCCTCCATTCTATTCACGGTTAACAATACATCAGGTATACATTCAGGTATACATTTCTGATAGATTTTATACATAAAATGGGCACTTTTAGGGGCTAATGGGAGAAAAAGGAATGCATAGAAAGAAAAAGCCCAACTCCTTATTTTACAAAGACTTGAGCCTTATCTATAGTAATTATGGGCGTTTCAAAAAACACCCTTTTCTTATATGGCGGAGGAGGTAGGATTCGAACCCACGGTGCCTTACGGCACAACGGTTTTCAAGACCGCCGCTTTAGTCCACTCAGCCACTCCTCCGCATTTATCGCAAATTAAAGAACCAAGACAAAAAGGCCGTTCTCCCCCCGCGCAAACCTCACTAGTTCGGTTTTTGCGGGATGATTTTCGATATAATCGAAAATCACACTCAGCCACTCCTCCGCTTACTATTGATCAGCTCTAGTTTATCCTTGCGTGTAAGCTTCTTAAGAGCCGCTTCCCTTTTCCTTGCGGCTCCGTAATCACGGCATTTTTCCTTATATTGAAGCTTTACGGGCTTTCGGCCCCTCGTATACCTGCACTGGTTCGTCGTGTTGTGATCCTTTATCCGCTTTTCCACATCCTTTGCGGAACCCACGTAAAGCGTTTCATCCCCACATTCCACGATATAGACAAACCAACTATAATACATTTAAATTAATCTCGCCAGCTTCCCACTATCCTTGCGATCTCCAGCACCTTGTCGCCCAGTTGCTGATATATGCCCTTTGAATAAATAAAGGAACTTTTCAGAAAACTTACAAAAGAAATGCTCTCGAAGATGGGAGAAAAAACGGCCGTTATAACGATCAGGTTGCCGATAAAGATCAAAACAAAGGAAAAGATAAAACCCGATTTTGCTATGTCCGATTGCTGCAATTTAATGACTTCCGTCGTCATGGCAAAGTGGAACGCGAGCGTAACCCCGACGGAAAAAAGGAAAACGGCGGACATGTAGGGAATGTCCAGGCTCATTTTTCTGAAAACAAAGAACAGCAGCCCCATAAGGAGCGTATAGATCGGGATAAAATAAGGGCTGAGCTCTATGAAGAAATTCGACTTTGAAGTGACCACGTTCCCGCCGGAAGGGGTCACATTGAACGATACGACTTTTCCGCCGCAGAGCCATGTCGCCAGGACGTGGACAAACTCATGTCCGAGCACATAAAAATAAACGGGTCGCATAACGAGAACGTGCAGAAGGAGATACGCCAGGACGCCTCTTTCGAGCAAGTGCAGCGAATTACTCAGCACGCTGATGCCCGATATGAAAATGTAAAAAGCTTTCGCCGTGCCCACTGCCGCCGGGAGAAGAAGAATGCCTATAATAGTTTTAAGGATCTTACGCATAGATCAGGAGTTTCCGGGCTTGATAGAATCTGAACCAAAATACGGCCTGAGCGCTTCGGGGATCGCCACGGATCCATCTTCTTTCTGGTGAACCTCAAGAAGCGCTATTACAAGCCTTGCCAGGGCCACACCGGAACCGTTTAAAGTATGGACATACCGCGGTTTCTGGGTCCTGTCGGACGGCTGGTATTTTATATTGGCCCTCCGGGCCTGGAAATCCGTAAACACCGAGCAGCTGGACACCTCCAGCCACCTGTTAGCCCCCGGCGCCCACAACTCTATATCGTAGCATTTGTGCGCCGCGAAACTGATGTCATACGTGCATAGGGCGGAAACGCGGTATGGAAGTTCAAGGCGTTTCAGTATGTCCTCGGCATCGGACAAAAGAGTCTCAAGCTCTTTCATTGAATCTTCCGGCTTAGTGAACTTGACCATTTCGACTTTGTCGAACTGGTGCACGCGAACAAGGCCTTTTGTGTCTTTGCCGTACGAGCCGGCTTCCCTCCGGAAACAGGCGGTATAGGCCGTGTAGCATATCGGGAGATCCTCCTCGGCCAGGACTTCATCCGCATGCATGTTGGTTACCGGGACTTCCGCCGTCGGAATAAGGAAATAATCTTCCTCGTCGATCCTGTACATGTCTTCTTCCAGTTTGGGAAGCTGTCCCGTGCCGTACATGCTTTTGCGGTTAACCAGGAATGGCGGAAATACCTCTTTATATCCATGCTCCTTGATGTGAACATCCAGCATGAAATTTAAGAGCGCTCTTTCCAGTTTCGCGCCCGATCCCACGTATAAAGGAAAAAAGGAACCGGTTATCTTGGCGCCCCTTTCGAAATCAAAAAGATCATTGATCTCGCCCAGCTCTATATGGTCCCGGGGGGTAAAAGAAAACTCGGGCATTTTCCCGGCTTCTTTTATCAGCTGGTTGTCCGCTTCACTTGTCCCGACCGGGACACTTTCATGCGGCACGTTAGGGATCATATCGAGAATATACCTGTATTCCTCGCTCAGATCTTTAAGCTTTTTATCCAGTTCGTTGATCTTATCCGAAAGCTCGTTGACCTCGGCCTTGGCCTGAGAAACGTCGGCATTATCCTTGATGAGCTGGCCTATTTTTTTAGAAGCTTCATTCTTCTCTTTTTTCAGGCCTTCTGCTTTTTGTATGAGATCCCTGCGCTCTTTATCCAGGTCCAGGAATTTGTCGAGACGCTCCATTTCGTCTCCCCTGTCCTTCAGAGATTTTCTGACGACGTCGGGATTTTCTCTTATGAATTTGGGATCCAGCATCTACTAGTCCTTCCTATCAATCGTCATCCCCGCGAAAGCGGGGATCAAATAAGCATTTTATTTGATTCCGGATATCGGCCTACGGCCGATTCCGGAATGACACTTTTAGTGGATTCCCGCTTCCGCGGGAATGACAACATTCGTATTACTTGTCCCTAATTATATATTCTATTCCCCCAATATGCAACTGCTAGCCCTTGATTACTCCTAATGGCCGCATCCTGGCGATCTTCTCTGAAATCCCCGCCCCCTGGACAATATCCACCACGTCACTGACGTCTTTATACGCTTCCGGGACTTCCTCGCGAAGCGTGTCCCTGCCCGTCCATCTTACGACTATTCCCTTATCGCCAAGTTCACGCGAGATTGACCTTCCGCGAGTGACCCTTCTAGCGGCAGTGCGGGATAATAGCCTGCCGGCGCCGTGACAGGTAGAATAAAAGGTCTCTTCCGCGGATTCAGTCCCGGTCAGCAAAAACGAACACCTTCCCATATCCCCCGGAATGATAACCGGCTGCCCGACTTTGCGGTAAGCTTCGGGAACATCTTCATGCCCCGGCGGAAACGCCCTTGTAGCTCCTTTACGGTGGATACAGAGAGGGCGAGGTTTGCCATCTATCTTGTACTTTTCGATCTTCGCTATATTGTGCGCCACGTCATAAACTAACGTCATTCCAAGAGATTCGGCGCTTTTTTCAAAAACTGTCTCAAAAGACTTTCTGGTCAAGTGTGTGATCACCTGGCGGTTGGCCCACGCGTAATTGGCCGCGCAGCGCATGGCGCCGAGATATGCTTGGCCTTCGTCGCTTTTTACGGGAACACAGGAAAGCTGCCTGTCGGGAATGCTTATTTTAAATTTACTTAAAAGGCTGACCATCCCCTGGGCGTATTCGCTGCAGACCTGGTGGCCAAACCCTCGCGAGCCGGTATGGACCATAACCGTGATCTGGCCTTTTTTGATGCCAAGCACTTCCGCTATGTCCTCGCGGTAAACTTCATCGACTACTTGGACTTCAATAAAATGATTCCCAGACCCAAGTGTCCCTGGCTGCTTACGTCCGCGTTCATAAGCCCTCTGGGAAACCTTTGAAGGGTCGGCTCCCGCGATTGCTCCGCTTTCTTCGCAATGTTCCAGGTCCGACTGCCACCCGTATCCTCTTCCGACGGCCCATTTCGCTCCTTCGGTCAGGATGCGCTTTTCCTCTTTAAAATCGACCCTTATCTTACCAGTAGAACCGACGCCGGTAGGCACTGTCGAATAAAGAACATCAATAAGACGCTTAATGTGCGGTTCGACATCTTCCCGCATCAGATTTGTTCTTATAAGCCGCACGCCGCAATTTATGTCGTAACCGACTCCTCCGGGCGTAACTACACCACCGGCTTCTATATCAGTCGCAACTACTCCTCCAATAGGTAAGCCGTATCCCCAGTGAATATCCGGCATTGCCATTGATGCTTTCACGATCCCCGGAAGATGGGCGGCGTTGGCGATCTGCTGGG
>JBAROI010000150.1:0-20213 GCA_049642015.1 Candidatus Omnitrophota bacterium
CCCCTGCCTTTAGTATCATACTTCAATAATTTTGCATTTTATCATAAGTATATATAATTATAGGAGGATATAATGGGCATGTGGATCGGCATGGGCCGCAAGGCGAGAAGAAGCTACGGGTTTGACGAAGTCGCGTTGGTTCCCGGAAAGCTCACCATTGACCCCGCTGACGTGGATACTTCCTGCGAAATAGGGGGCATCAAGTTCCAGGTTCCCATAATGGCTTCGTCGATGGACGGCGTAGTAGACGTTGACTTTGCGATCGCCATGGGAAAACTGGGCGGTCTTGCCGTGCTGCACCTTGAAGGAGTTTCTACGCGTTACGAAAAGCCCTCTGAAGCCGTTCAAAAGATAGTCAAGAACGATGCCAAGGAATCCACCGAGATAATCCAGGAAGTATATTCCAAACCCATAAAGAAAGAACTTATAGAAAAAAGGATAAGCGAGATAAAAGCGGGAGGAGTCCCCGCGGCCGTAAGTTGTAATCCGCAGGTAGCGGGTGAGTTCGGGCCGATAGCCCGCGACGCGGGATGCGATATCTTCATTATCCAGTCCACCGTCATCAGCGTGGATCACGAGGCAAAAAACTACAAACCCCTCGATCTTTATAAATTTTGCAAGAGCATGAAGATCCCGGTCCTTCTGGGCAATTGCGTTGATTATAGAGCATGCCTGGAACTCATGAAGACAGGCTGCCAGGGCGTGTTTGTCGGTATCGGCCCGGGCACGGCCTGTACGTCCCGCGGTGTTCTGGGGATAGGAGTCCCTCAGGTCACCGCGACCTGTGACTGCGCGGCGGCGAGAGATTTTTACTACAAGGAAACCGGACGGTATGTTCCCATTTTTACCGACGGCGGCATGGCGAGCGGCGGCGATGTTTGTAAAGCTTTTGCTGCCGGCGCCGACGCGGTCATGCTGGGCAACGCTTTCGCCAAAGCGAAAGAGGCGCCCGGTAAAGGTTACCACTGGGGAATGGCCACTCCGCACCGTTATCTTCCCAGGGGGACTCGCATAAAAGTGGGGACTACCGGTAAACTGGAAGAGATCCTGTTCGGACCGGCGCGGACAGATGACGGGACACAGAATCTTATGGGAGCCCTTTCTACGAGTATGGGAAACCTGGGAGCCCACAACATAAAAGAGATGCAGCTTGTAGATGTGATCATAGCTCCTTCTATTCAGACCGAGGGAAAGGTCTATCAGGCCGCCCAGCGAGTAGGGATGAAAAAGTAATAACTCCCCGGTTTAACCGCTAAACTACCATGACTGAACCGCAATCAGATTTTGTACATTTACACGTCCATACGCAGTACAGCCTTCTTGACGGGGCCTGCCAGCTGGACAGTCTTCTGGACCTGGCGAAAGAATACAACATGTCCTCCTGTGCCATAACCGATCACGGGAACATGTTCGGCGCGATAGAATTTTATGAAAAGGCCGTCGCCAAGGGGATCAACCCGATCATCGGGGCCGAGATCTACGTGGCCCCGGAGAGCCGTTTCGACAAGACAAGCCACGGGATAAAAGGCGCTTCTTTTCACCTGGTCCTCCTTGCCAAGAACCTCACCGGTTACAAGAACCTGATGGAGATAGTTTCATGCGGCTATCTCGAAGGTTTTTACTATAAACCCCGGGTGGACAAGGAAGTTCTCGCGCGTTGCAACAAGGGGCTTATCGCGATGTCGGCGTGCCTCAAGGGGGAAGTCGCGCATTTTCTTCTATCCGACCAGTGGGAACAGGCAAAGAAATCCGCCATGGAATACGTCGACATATTCGGCAGGGATAATTTTTACCTGGAATTGCAGGATAATAAGATGGAAGAACAGCAGGTCCTCAATAAAAATATAGTCAGGCTGGCAAAGGAACTTGACCTGCAGATGGTCGCGACGAATGACGTGCATTACTTGAGGCGGGAAGACGCGCGGGCCCATGAAGCGCTTTTGTGTATCCAGACGCAGGCCACGCTTAACGACCCCAAGCACATGAAGTTCCAGTCCGACGAACTGTATTTCAGGCCGCCGGAAGAGATGAAAGAAGTTTTCGCCGAACTCCCCGAAGCGATATCCAACACGACGAAGATCGCGGAAGAATGTAAACTGGAACTGCAATTTGATGAACTCCATCTTCCAAGATTCCGGACGCCTCACGGGGAAGACAACGAAGAGTTCTTCAAGGATCTCGTCCGGGAAGGAATGAAGAAGAGATACAGTGTGGTAACGGACGAGATCAATGAGCGCGTAGCCCACGAGTACAAGATCATACGCGATTCAGGATACATCAGTTATTTTCTTATCGTGTGGGATTTTATAAATTTCGCGAAAGAAAAAAATATTTCCGTTGGACCGGGAAGAGGGTCCGCCGCCGGCAGCATCATTAGTTACGCGCTCGGCATAACCGACATCGACCCTCTAAAGTATAACCTCATCTTTGAAAGGTTCCTTAATCCTGAAAGAGTTACGATGCCGGACATCGATATAGACTTCTGTTTCGAAAGAAGGGGCGAAGTCATCGATTACGTCATTGACAAGTATTCAAAGGAGAACGTCGCGCAGATCATCACCTTTGGGACCATGATGGCCAAAGGCGTTCTTCGTGACGTGGGCCGGGTGATGGGTATTCCTTATGCAGACGTGGATAAAATAGCTAAGCTCGTTCCGAACGATCTTGGAATAACGCTTGAAGCGGCGCTCAGGATAGAACCCGACTTAAGAAGTGCCTACGAAAAGGATCCGCAGATAAAGCTTTTAGTCGATACCTCCCGCAAGCTCGAAGGCCTCACCCGCCATGCTTCGACCCACGCCGCGGGAGTAGTAATATCCGATAAACCCCTGCAGAAACGTATACCGCTTTTTAAAACAGCCGACGACCAGATAACGACCGGTTATACCATGAAGTCGTTGGAAAAACTCGGGATGCTTAAGATGGACTTTCTGGGCCTTAAGACGCTTACGGTCATAGACCAGGCCATCCAGATCATAAAACGCACAAAGTCCGAGGAGATCGTTATAGAGGATATCAGCCTGGAAGATGCGAAAACTTTCGACCTGTTCGCCAGGGCCGAGACCGCAGGCGTGTTCCAGCTTGAATCTAGCGGTATGAGAGATCTCTTAAGGAAGAGCAGGCCGGAGAAGATTGAAGACCTCATCGCTATCCTGGCGCTTTACCGCCCCGGCCCTATGGGGAGCGGTATGCTGGATGAATACATAAAGAGGAAGCAGGGTGAGATCAAGGTCAAATACGACCATCCCGCCCTTGAGTCGATCCTGAAGGAAACATATGGCATCATCGTATTCCAGGAGCAGGTAATGCAGATCGTCTCGACGCTTGCGGGTTTCAGCATGGCCGAAGCCGACAACGTCCGCAAGGTTATGTCCAAAAAGATCCCGGAAGCCATGACAAAGCTTAAGGAAAAATTTCTTAGCGGAACGGACAAAAACAATATCGACCACTCGACGGCCGAGAAGATATTCGACCTCATCACGTACTTTGCCGGGTACGGTTTCAATAAATCACACTCAGCGGCTTACGCCATGATCAGCTACAGGACGGCGCATTTAAAAGCGAATCATCCGGTAGAGTTCATGACAGCCCTTCTTACGAGTGAAAAAAATAACTCAGATAAACTTGCCGATTACATAAGCGAATCGATCCGCATGGACATAGAGATCCTGCCGCCGGACGTGAACGAGAGCTTCAAGAATTTTACTGTTGTAGGCAACGGCATAAGGTTTGGGCTGGCGGCCGTGAAGAACGTGGGCGTGAACGCGGCAGATAACATCATCTCGAACAGGCGGGAAAACGGGAAGTTTGAGTCGCTGTTCGATTTTGCCGAAAGGATAGATTCCAGGATGGTGAACAGGAAGGTCGTTGAAAGCCTGGTAAAGTGCGGGGCATTCGACTCCACCGGCATACGTAGATCGCAGGCCATGGCCATACTGGACAAGGTCCTGGAGATGGCCGGAAAAACACAGAAAGACAGGCGTAACGGGCAGCTATCGTTCTTTGACGATATAGGCGCCGAAGAGACTTTTAAAGGGGCGTTTCAGGAAATTCCGGACATAGAGGAGTGGCCGGAACACGAACTTCTCGCCAACGAAAAGGAAATGCTGGGGTTCTACATAACCGAACATCCGCTTGCCAGGTTTGAACGGCTTCTCAACGCGTACTCTACGTGCAGTGTTTCCAAGCTGGCGAACCTGTCCGACGGGCAGGAAGTGCTGATAGGAGGCATAATCAAAAAGGTGAGGACTACGGTGACGAGGAAAAAGGGAGAAAAGATGGCTATCGTCACCCTGGAGGACCTGGATAACTTTGTGGGGGTCCTTGTCTTTCCGACGGCGTACAGAAAAGCGCCGGAACTCATAAAGGAAGACAGCATGATCTACGTGTGGGGAAGGCTGAACCTCCGCGAGGAGGAACCGAAGATAGTGGCCGAAGACATTATACCGCTTGAAAGCGTAAAAGAAGCGTTTACGAAATCTGTCCTCATTAAAATGTCCACGACCGGACTTAAGGAACAGACGATGGAGGAGATAAAGGGCGTGATCCAGAAGCACAAGGGGAAAATTCCGGTTTTTGTCGATCTTATCTCCCCGGAAGGAAGAAGAATAAGGCTATCCACGGATTCGGACCTGACCGTTTACCCGGATGATGATCTCGTGGGAGAGATAGAGGAAATAGTAGGGTCGGGTAATATAAAATTTATTACGAAGTAAACATTGACATCAGATGTAACCAATGATAGCATAAGCACTTATCAAGTGAGGACACAACTTATGGAGCGAAGCGACATAAGTTGTAAGTCCGAACTTGACCCCACACCAAGATAACCCTGGGTGCGGGGTTTAATTCGCGCTTACCACTTAGCTTCATTACATTTGCTAAGTGGTGTGCTCATTAAAGAAGGGAGAAGATATGACAAAGAAAGACATTATCATGAAGATCTCGGATGATACGGGATTAAAGCAGATCGATGTCAAAGAGGTTGTGCAGCGCACTTTTGACATAATCACAAATAGCCTGACAAAGGGACAGACCGTAGAGTTGAGAAACTTCGGCATCCTGAAAGTCAAGACCCGTAAAGGCAGAATGGGCCGGAATCCGAGAACCGGTGAGAACGTTTCCATACCCGACAAGAAAGTCGTTTCCTTTAAGCCGGGCATGAAGATGAAGGTGGATGTAGAAGGAACCATCTAAACCGTAAAGGAAAAAGAGTGGGTTTCGCGCCTAAATATAAAGCCCTAAGGGGAATGCCGGACATTCTTCCGGAACACGCCGCGGTTATGCGCTGGATGGAAGACAGGTCCAGGGAGACGTTCGATATATTCGGCTACATGGAAATACGGACGCCGCTCCTGGAGGCTACGGAAGTTTTTTCCCGGAGCATAGGTGAAGACACGGACATCGTCGAGAAGGAGATGTATTCCTTCAAGGGCAGGGACGGAAAAAGTGTTTCCCTCAGGCCCGAAGCCACGGCCTCGATCATCCGCGCGTACATTCAGCACGCTTTTCACGCGGAGAAAGACATCACGAAATTCTACTACATGGGCCCCATGTTCAGGGGTGAGCGGCCGCAGAAAGGGCGCCAAAGACAGTTCAACCAGATAGGTGCCGAGATAATCGGAAGCTCCGATCCTTATGTTGACGCGGAACTTATTCTCAGCCTCCGGGCCCTGCTTGAAAACCTCAATATAAACGGCTACAAGCTGCTTATAAACTCTTTAGGGTGTGTTTCCGATCGTGCCGCGTATAAGAAGGCGCTGGGTGGATACCTTGCCAAGAAGAGCGCAAAGCTTTGCGAGGACTGCGTTCGCCGCGCAAATACGAATGTCCTGCGCGTCCTGGACTGTAAACGCGAGGAGTGCAAAAAGGTGATAGAAAAGGCGCCCCGTGTTACTGATTATCTTTGCGGTAAGTGCGCCGAAGATTACAAAAGCGTAAAGAAAATTCTCAAAAGGATGAAAGTAGGTTTCGAAGAGAAAGCGGACCTGGTCAGGGGGCTCGACTATTACACCAATACCGTTTTTGAAGTCATCCATTCGGCTCTTGGCGCCCAGGACGCGATCGCGGCCGGCGGCAGATATGACAACCTTACGAAACAAATGGGAGGGCCGAACGTGGGAGCGACGGGATATGCGCTTGGTGTTGAAAGACTTCTTCTTGTCATCGACGCCGAAGGTATCCGTTTTTCTTTGCCGGAAGTCCTCGTGATGTCCGTGGATGAAGCTTCCCGAGAGGAAGCTTTCGAGATCACCAGCCGGTTCAGGTCTCACGACATTCCCTGCGAAATGGATCTTTCGGGGCGCTCGCTGAAGGCGCAGATGAGAAAAGCCAATAAGGAGAGCAGGAAATATATCATCATGATAGGCGAAGAAGAGCGTAAAAGCAGTAAACTCCTTCTTAAGAATATGGAAACGGGTGAGCAGGAAAGCCTTACGTTCGAGCAAATACTGGACAGGATAGAAGCAGAGAAGCGGAGAGATGAAAGAAGATGATAAGAACGCATAATTGCGGAGAGCTTACTGCCAAAAATGTGGACAAGGAAGTAACTCTCGCGGGATGGGTCTCGTCAAGAAGAGATCATGGCGAGATAATCTTCATGGATTTAAGGGATAAGCATGGCATAACCCAGATAGTCTTTGATCCCGAGAAAAATAAAGACGCCCACGTTAAAGCGCACCAGCTCAGAAACGAGTATTGCGTTAAGATCACGGGGAAAGTTTCGATGAGGCCGGAAGGGACGGTCAACACGAAGATCACGACGGGAGAGATCGAGGTCGAAGTGGTCCAGATCGAGATTCTTTCAGCCTCTGAAACTACACCCTTCGAGATCAAGGACGAGATCGGCGTAGGCGAAGAAGTGCGCCTTAAGTACAGGTACCTTGATCTCAGGCGCGCCCCCATGCAGAAAAAGCTCCACATCAAACATAAAGCCTACCGTTTTATAACGGATTTTCTTGACGATGAAGGTTTTATTTTCGTGGAAACTCCGATGCTTACGAAGTCGACCCCGGAAGGCGCTAGGGATTACCTCGTTCCGTCAAGGGTGCAGCAGGGAGACTTTTACGCCCTGCCCCAGTCCCCGCAGATATTCAAGCAGCTTTTGATGGTAGCGGGGCTTGAGAAATATTTCCAGATAGTCCGGTGCTTTCGCGACGAGGACCTCAGGGCGGACAGGCAGCCTGAATTCACGCAGCTCGATATGGAAATGTCGTTCGTGGAGCAGGATGACGTATTGGGGGTATGCGAACGCCTCTTTCAAGGGCTTTTCAAGAAGATCATGGACATCGAAGTAAAGATACCTTTTGAGAGGGTGGACTACGAGGATGCCCTGATCCGTTACGGCACAGATAAGCCGGATAGAAGGTTTGAACTTTTCTTGAATGATCTTAGTAAAGACGCGGAGGGCTGCGGTTTTAAGGTTTTTCAGGAGGCCATTTCTTCCGGGGGCAAAGTTATGGCGTTTGCAGCTCCGGGTTACGCCGGGATAAGCAGAAAAGAGATAGACGACCTTACTTATTTTGTAGGTGAATACGGCGCCAAAGGCCTTGCGTATTTCAAGGTAGAGGAGAAGGGCCTTACCTCGCCTATAACCAAGTTCTTCTCCCCGGAGATATTGGACGCTTTCCGTGAAAAGACCGGGGCAAAGACAGGGGATATGATATTCATGGTCGCCGATTCGAAAGAAGCGGCGTGCGAAGCGATGGGAGCGCTCCGGTTGAAAATAGGCCGCGATAAGGGTCTCATAGACCGGACGAAGTATGATTTTTTCTGGGTAGTGAATTTTCCGCTTTTTCGGTTCAATAAAGACGAGCAGAGGTGGGTGTCCGAGCACCATCCGTTTACTTCCTTCAGGGAAGAAGATATGGAATTTCTGGACAAGGGAGAGCTTTCCAAAGTAAGGTCAAGGTCATACGACCTTGTATTGAACGGCAGCGAGATAGGCTCGGGAAGCGTAAGGATCCACCGCCGGGACATTCAGCAGAAGATCTTCGATGTACTCGGTCTCGGCAAGGAGGAATGTGAGCTAAAATTCGGTTTCCTCCTTGAGGCCTTCCGTTACGGACCGCCGCCGCACGGCGGGGTCGCTTTCGGCATGGACAGGCTTATAACGATTTTTACGAAGGATTCTTCGATACGGGAAGTAATACCTTTTCCCAAGACGCAGAAAGGCGTGTGTCCTCTAACGGGGGCTCCCGCCAAAGTCGGCGAAAAGCAACTTAAAGAGTTAGGACTTAAGCTCAGGAAATAAGGGGGGAGATATGCGGAAGTTTTTCGTATTGTTCGTAATCGCGTGCTTTTTACTTTCAGGCTGCGGTACGACAAAGTTCGGATTAGAGAACGTTAAGGTATACCACGTGGAGGAAGAAAGGGTCGACCAGGCGGTAAAAGGGAACCAGGGTTATATTACAGGAGAAGCGCCCCCTGCGGCCGGACCAAGGAAAACAACGCGTACCCTGATAAAAGTCGACGTGGAAGTTCCGGGAGACTTTTACCCGCTGTCCACGGTCATCGGCATTGGCAAGGACCTGCCCGGGGGAGAGGGTGAAGTCCCGGAGGAGCCGGAAGAAGCGGAAGAAGCGGAAGAAGCGGAAGACGAGTGGCTTAAGTAAACCATGGCGGATATTAAAATAAAGATCGCGAACGATTCGGAAGCGCGAAGTCTTTTCGGCAAGCACGATGAAACCCTGAAAAAGATCGAAAAGAGTTTCGGCGTGACGACGACGTTCCGGAACGGCGACTTAAACCTTTCGGGAAAAGATGAGTCTTCCCTGCAGGAGGCCGCCAGGATCATAAACGAATTTCTTACCGTAATAAGGGAAGGCGGCCATTTTTCACCGAGGGACATAGATTATGCGGTAAAGAAGACCGGTATGTCGGTAAAATTGCACGATATTTACCTGGACAAGATAGAAGTATTTTCCAAACGCGCGTATATCACCCCGAGAAGCGAAGGCCAGAAACGCTATTTAGACGCTATAAGGAAAAACGATATAGTTTTCGGTATCGGCCCGGCAGGAACGGGGAAAACGTACCTCGCGATGGCCATGGCGATAAACGCCCTCAAAAAAAATATCGTCTCAAGGATCATCCTGACGCGTCCCGCGGTGGAAGCGGGTGAAAGCCTGGGATATCTCCCGGGGGATATTTACGAAAAGGTCAATCCGTATCTCAGGCCCTTGTATGACGCTCTTTACGACATGGTCGAGCCGCATATGGCCAAGGATTACCTTGACAGGGGCATTATAGAAGTAGCGCCCCTGGCGTTCATGAGGGGCAGGACGTTGAACGATTCATTTATTATATTGGACGAAGCGCAGAATTCCACGCCCGAACAGATGAAGATGTTCCTCACGCGCCTCGGTTTTGACTCCAAGACGGTCATTACCGGAGATATTACGCAGAGCGATCTCCCGAAGGGGAAAGAATCAGGACTCATCCATGTTAAGTCTCTTCTGGAAGACATCGAAGGCATAAAGTTTGTCGTCATGGAAGGTGAGGATGTCGTAAGGCACGAGCTTGTCATGACGATCATCGAGATTTACAGGCAACACGAGGAGAAAGAACAAGAGGGTTAAGGGGCCAGTTATGAAGATAAGACCAATATTTGAAAGCGACAATAACAAAAAGAAAAAGAAAAAGAAAGCCGAAGCCCAGAAAGCCCAGAAGGGGGCACAGGTTCCCGCGCCGGGAGTTCCCGTTTCTATCGCCAGACGTTTGGCTACGTTTTTTAAACGCAAGGATACGATCTCAGTATTAATGCTTCTTGGTTTCCTGGTGGTGGCGCTCTCCAGCATGTTTATCGCGCCGCAGATGCAGCAATGGAGGATACGCGAGGGCGATGTCGCGCTCAAAGATATTTACGCACCTTACGATTTCACTTATTATTGGGGCATCAATGAGCCGAAGACGGCGGAGGCGAGGGAAGCCGCTTCCGAAGCCGTTCCGTATTCAGTCCGTCGTAACTCCGACATTGAAAGGAAAGCAGAGTCAAACCTTGAAAGTTTCTTTGCCGTTGTCGACGAAGAAAAAAAGACCGAATCTTCCATAGACGAAAAGGTCGTGAGCCTCAAGGAAAAAACGAAGATAGGCCTTCCGGATAAAAAGATCAGGACTCTCCTGGAGTGCTGGGATGCCGGGGAGCTCAAGAAAAAATCGATCGATATCGCCGGCAAAATTTTCCTGACAGGATATATAAGCGAAAAGGAATACGGTCTTTTGCAGGAGAAAAAGATCGACAGAGTCGTCATGATGGATGAAGAGGGCGGTATGGAGGTCGAGCGCGCTGCCGCGGATCTTTTAAGGGAAAACAGGGCGGAGAAAACGATAGATGATTATGCCTCGAAGGAGATCACCGGCGATAAAAAAGTAAAGCAGGCCGTCGTCTCTCTCGTCGCCCTTGAGATCGAACCGAGCCTCGAACTTGACGAGAAGACAACGTCATTAAAAAGGGAAGCGGCTGCTAAAAATGCTGAACCGATCTATAACGCCTGGGACGTTAAGAAAAACGAACTCATTGTCGAAAAAGGCATAAGGGTTAACGCCGGTCACATCGTGCAGCTTGCCCAGATAAGAAGCATTTTCATGCAGAAAGAACCGAGGGCATATTTCCTGGGCGTGGTGCTTCTTCTTCTCCTGCTAATAATGGTAGCCGCGGTATACAATAAGTTAGACCTTAAAGAAAGCCTTTTAAAGACCCCCAAAGAGCTGGCGATAATACTGCTTAATATGCTTTTTAT
This sequence comes from Candidatus Omnitrophota bacterium, assembly GCA_049642015.1. Lineage (GTDB taxonomy): Bacteria > Omnitrophota > Gorgyraeia > Tantalellales > Tantalellaceae > JBAROI01. Next base: position 10,740 of record JBAROI010000150.1, read on the forward strand.
AATTCTCCTCTCGGATTTTATCATTCAAGGCCCGCAGCCCAGCTATTTTATTCCCATGGCTTCGGTGGGTATGATAATAACGCTTCTTGTGGGATTCGGTCCGGCATTTATAAGCGTGGTGCTTATGAGCGTCCTGATCGCTGTACTCGCCGGCGGCAAGGTCGAGATAGCGTTCGTGCTTTTGACGGGAAGTATGGTGGGTATCTATGCCATAAGGGGTGCCCGCCGCCGCGCGAACGTTTTATGGGCGGGTCTTCTGGTGGGCCTGGCCAAGCTGCTGGCGGTTATCTGCGCGGGCCTCATCAATGGCATCGAGGCGCAGGTTTATCTGAAGGACGGGTTCTGGGGTATCGCCAGCGGTGTCATATCCGGGTTTATCGTCCTGGGGCTTTTACCTCTTTTTGAACATTTTTTCGAAGTTCCGACCGATATAAGCCTCCTGGAACTCTCGGACCTTAACCACCCGCTTCTGAAACAGCTCGCGATCGAGGCTCCCGGCACGTATCACCACAGCATCATGGTAGGGAATCTGGCGGAAGCGGCCAGCGACGCGATCGGGGCAAACAGTCTCCTGGCCAGGGTCGGCTCGTATTATCACGATATAGGCAAGATACCGAAAGCATCGTATTACAGTGAGAACGAAATGGGGGCCGGCTCCAAGCATGCTAAGCTGACGCCGTCGATGAGCGCCCTTATTATAAGTAAACACGTAAAAGAAGGCCTCGAGATGGCCGAGAAATATAAGCTTAACAGCGCTATAAGAAATTTTATCAGCCAGCATCACGGCGACAGTCTTATATCTTTCTTTTACCAGAAAGCCATCGAGAAGGCGGAGGAAGAGACGACAGTGAACGAAAGGGATTTCCGGTATCCCGGTCCGAAGCCACAGACAAAAGAGGCCGCTATCGTTCTTCTGGCAGACACGGTCGAGGCGGCCAGTCGGACGCTTGATGAGCCAACGCCTTCGAGCGTCAGAAACCTCGTGAAGAAGGTCATTAATAATAAATTCGTAGACGAGCAGATGGACGAATGCGATCTCACGCTGCAGGACATACACAAAATAGCCGAAAGTTTCGTGAGGGTTCTGATGGGGATCTTCCATACGAGACTTGATTACCCGGAAGAAGAGGAAAAAGAATAGAAGACGTCAGATGACGATAAAAATAAACTGCGAAAACCGGAACAACAAAAAAAGGATCGATCTGGCAAAAATAAAGAAGGCGGCCGGGAAAGCGCTAAGACTTCTTAAGAAAAAAGACTCGGAGCTGAATATAGTTTTTTTAAGCAACCAGAAGATCCGCGCTATTAACCGCAGGTACCTGGGCAAAGATGTTTCAACCGATGTGATAGCGTTTCCGGGGGAGATCGGGCGCCGGCTTCTTGGCGACATAGCGGTATCGACGGATAAGGCGGCACAGAACGCGAAAGAATACGGCAATTCTTTCATAGAAGAAGTTGCGCTTTACGTAATACACGGAATACTGCATCTTACGGGATACGACGACCATGAAAAAAAAGACACCGAAGCCATGCGGAGGAAGGAAAATGAACTCTTTCAAAAAGCCAAAACATGTCTTTGACGGAGGGTTTTTAAAAAGCATAAACACCGCCGTGGAAGGTATTGTCCACACGCTCAGGCATGAAAGGAACATGCGGATCCATTTCCTTGTAGGTTTTCTGGTCCTTATCGTCGGCATCTATTTAAATCTGGACAGCATCGAGTTCATGTTTTTGTGTTTTGCTGTAGTGTTCGTGCTTTTCGCGGAGATGGTCAACACGGCGATAGAATATTCCATAGACCTTATCAATGCCGAGTATCATCCGCTGGCGAAGGTCGTGAAAGATATCGCGGCCGGGGCCGTGTTCGTTAGCGCCGTAAACGCGGCCATTATAGGATACATTCTCTTTGTGAAGTATGTCCAGGTGGCGACGAGTGAAAAAGTACTTTTCAGGATCAAGCAGTCCCCCTGGCACATAACCCTGATCGCGCTTCTGGTGATAATCGGCATAGTGATCTTTATAAAGGTCATCCGCCACGAGAAGTCTTTGCTCCGGGGCGGCTTGCCCAGCGGTCACGCCGCTGTGGCGTTCTCCGTCTGGACGATAGTTTCGCTCCTGACGATGAACGGCCTGGTGAGCATTTTGGTCTTTTTAATGGCGTTTCTTATCGCGAGGTCCCGGGTTGATAAAGGAGTGCATAGTGTTTTTGAAGTTACGCTCGGAAGCGTTTTAGGAGTGCTTGTAACCTTGCTCGTGTTTCAAATACTTTTGTGAGGAAATTATGAAAAAAAGATTATGGAATAGTTTCTTGGTAAGTTTTCTTAACGGGATGGTCATTCTTCTCCCAGCTGCTATTACGGTGGCGGTCATACGTTTTATCGTCATTAAGCTGAACAATATCGTGCTGGACCCCCTGATGAAAGCATTCACGCCGATAACAATGGCTACTCACCGCGTGTTCGTCGCCAAGACTCTTATCTTTGTCGCTGCGATAGCAGCGGTGGCGCTCATAGGATGGGGGGCCAGGATATTGGTCATCAACCGTTTTTTTTCATTTTGGGAAAAAGTGCTCATAAGAGTTCCGATAATGGGAAGGACGTACAATGCCGTTAAGCAGATCTCTTCGGCTTTTTTGGGCCAGGGAAAGACCATTTTCAAGCAGGTTGTACTGATCGAGTATCCGCGAAAGGGGATCTACTCGGTAGGGTTTACTACCGGCGTGTCCAGGGGGGAAATAAAAGAGTCCATGGGTAAAAACAGCGTTAACGTATTTCTCCCGACAACCCCAAACCCGACAAGCGGTTATTTTCTGGTTATCCCCAAGGATGAAATAAAGTTTCTCAAGATGAGCGTTGAAGAAGGCATGAAAATGGTCGTCTCAGGAGGTTCAGTATCACCTTCGTACGAGGGCAAGGTAGTAGACGCGGATGTAGCGGAGTAAAATGGCGACGGCACAGAATGCAGAAGGAATAATACTACGGAAATTCTATTTACGCGAAACGAGCTACATTCTTGTTGTATTTACCAAAGAATTCGGTAAAATAAGGGGGGTCGTAAAAGGCGCGAGGGATCCTTACCCGCAATTTGCCGGAAATTTTGAGATTTTTGCAAGATGCCAACTGCTCTTTTACAAGAAAAAGAAAAGCACGATGGACCTTATCACCCGCTGTGAAGCTCTGGATTTTTTTCTTCCGGTGAGAAAAGATATTGAGAGGTTGACATACGCCAATTATTTTATAGAATTAATAGATGTAGTTACCGGCGATCACGACGTAAACGAGGAACTTTACGCCGCACTCCTCGAAAGCCTTAAGCTTTTAGCAACAGAGGCCAGCGCGAAACGCGTCAGCAGGATATTCGAACTTAAACTACTAAAAGCCATAGGGCTTACCCCGAACCTGGAAGCGTGTACCGGATGCGGAAGCCCTGTCTCGGGTAATTTTTATTTCAGTTTAAAGGATGGCGGGATAAAGTGTACGGCCTGCGCGCAAGCCGGCGCGGAACGTCTCAAAGCGTCTTTAGGAGCGATAAATTTCATGAAGAAAGTGATCGAAAACCCGATCCTGAAGATAGCCAACATAAAGGTAAGCAAGGATGTGGGGAAAGAGACCGAAAGGATCCTCTCGGGGCTTATAAAGTTCCACATCGGAAGACAGATGAAATCATTAAAGTTCCTTAAGGATTTAGAGAAGGCGGGAATAGCTTAATTATGGCTGAAGACAAGACAATAAATGTTGAGATGAAAGAGATCGCCAACCTCTGCAAGAGACGGGGGCTCATATTCCAGGACAGCGAAATATACGGCGGTATTGGAAGCGTCTGGGATTACGGTCCGCTCGGCGTTGAGATCAAGAACAGCGTCAAAAACCTCTGGTGGAGAAATATGGTCTACCAGAGGAATGACGTTGACGGGCTTGACGCGGCAATACTCATGAACCCCGAGGTGTGGAAGGCCTCCGGCCACGTCACGTCTTTCGCGGACATGATGGTAGACTGCAAGGACTGCAAGAAGAGATTCCGAATAGACAAGCTGAAAGAGAAAAAGTGTCCCGAATGCGGCGGCGATCTTACCGAGCCCAAGAGCTTCAACCTCATGTTCAAGACGCAGGTAGGGTCTGTGGAAGGGGCCCAGCAGGACGTTTATCTGAGGCCGGAAACCGCGCAGGGTATCTTCGTGAATTTCGAGAACATCGTTAATACTACCAGGAAAAAGCTCCCGTTCGGAGTGGCGCAGATAGGAAAAGCCTTTCGCAACGAGATCACAACGGGGAATTTTACCTTCAGGAGCCGCGAGTTCGAGCAAATGGAGCTTGAATATTTTGTAAAGCCCGGAGAGGACGAGAAGTGGTATGAGTACTGGCTTGAAGAGCGCCTCAACTGGTACTATTCTCTCGGGATAAGGAAAGAATCTTTACGGTTGCGTGAACACGAGAAGGAAGAGCTGGCGCATTACGCGAAGAGGTGTCATGATATAGAGTTCATGTTTCCCATGGGGTGGTCGGAACTTGAAGGCGTGGCGAACAGGACGGATTTTGACCTCAAACAGCATTCCCAGATCAGCGGCCGCGACCTGTCGTATTTTGACGACTCGACGGGAGAGAAAATTATTCCGTACGTGATCGAACCATCCGGAGGCGTGGACAGGGCGGTTCTGGCCGTGCTCGTTGACGCGTACAGGACGGAGATCGTGAGGGACCGAAAACGCGTCTTTTTATCGCTTGATAATAAACTTGCGCCGATCAAGGTGGCAATTCTGCCGCTTTTAAAGAACCGTCCGGAAATAGTAGAGATGGCTCATAGGATCCTTGACGACGTTAGAGGAAATTACCGCGTTGTCTACGACGACACCGCGGCTATCGGAAGGCTTTACCGCAGGCAGGACGAGATAGGAACGCCTTTCTGCGTCACCGTGGACGTAGACTCCCTCGAGGACGGCAAAGTTACCCTGCGGGGCAGAGACACAATGGAACAGGACAGAATCGAAGCAACGAAGCTCAAGGACGTACTTAGACAACAACTAGAAGGAGTGTGAAGGTAAGATGGCAAAGCGTAAAGCAGTGAAGAAAACATCGAAGAAAAAAAACGTATATTTCTTCGGAGGAGGAAAAGCCGACGGAAAGGCGGAGATGAAGAATCTTCTGGGAGGTAAAGGAGCGAACCTCGCCGAAATGGCAGGACACCCCAGCTTAAGGATCCCGGTACCCCCAGGGTTTACTATAACCACGGATGTTTGCACATATTTTTATAAGAACAAGGGTAAATATCCGCAAGGACTTAAGGAAGAAGGCGCCAGCGCCATGAGAAAGATCGAGAAGCTCATGGGAAAGAAATTTGGAGACCCAAAAAACCCCCTTTTGATCTCCGTAAGGTCAGGGGCAAGGCAGTCCATGCCCGGCATGATGGAGACCGTTCTTAACATAGGTCTTACAAGCAAGACGATCAAGGGTCTTATCGAGAAATCGGGAAGCGAACGTTTCGCGTACGACGCGTACAGGCGCCTTATAACAATGTATTCGGACGTCGTTATGGAAAAGGCCGCTGGCAAAGAGCCTAAAGAAGGCAAGGGCATACGCCAGCAGCTTGAAAAACTTCTGGCGCAGAAGAAAAAACAGAGAGGCGCGAAGCTTGATACGGACCTCGATGCCAAAGACCTGAAGGACCTATGCGAAAAATATAAGAAAAAGGTAAAGCAGGTTCTGGGTAAGGCCTTTCCGGATGATGTCATGGACCAGCTCTGGGGCGGCATAGGCGCTGTATTTGCTTCCTGGAACGGCAAGAGAGCCATTGCCTACCGCGAGATCGAGAACATCCCGCACGAGTGGGGAACGGCCGTAAACGTTCAGGCCATGGCTTTTGGTAACATGGGCGAAAACTGCGCAACCGGCGTTGCTTTTACGCGTAACCCGGGTAACGGTGACAACAAGTTTTATGGTGAATATCTGGAAAACGCCCAGGGCGAAGACGTCGTCGCCGGAACAAGAACCCCGGCTCCTATAAACAAAAACTCTCAAAGCGAACACAATAAAGACCTGGTCATGCTCTCGAACTTCATGCCGAAAGTCTACAAGCAGCTTGACAGTATACAGAAGAGGCTTGAGAAGCACTATCACGATATGCAGGACATCGAGTTTACTATAGAAGATGGCCGTTTATTTCTTCTTCAGACGCGTACGGGTAAACGTAACGGACCGGCGGCCGTAAAGATGGCCGTTGACATGGACAAGGAAGGCCTCATAAGCAGGAAAGAGGCTGTGATGCGAGTGAAGCCGGAACAGCTTGATGAACTTCTTCATCCGATCATTGATCCCGCGGCAGAGAAGGAAAGTAAACCCTTTGTCAAAGGCCTTCCGGCAGGTCCGGGCGGCGCAAACGGCAGGATCGTTTTTACTGCCGATGATGCCGTTGAATGGGAAAAGAAAGGTAAAAAGGTCATCCTGGTCCGCGAAGAAACTAACCCGGAAGACGTTAAAGGTATGAGAGCTGCCAAAGCTATCCTTACCTCCAGGGGGGGTATGACTTCACACGCCGCGCTTGTTGCCCGTGGATGGGGCAAGTGCTGCGTTGTTGGAGCGGGAGATCTCGATGTGGATTACTCTAAAAAAATCGCGAAAGCTCACGGTGAAATACTTAAAGAAGGCGATTGGATCACTCTTAATGGAACAAAGGGCGTCGTATATAAGGGTGTGCTTCCCATGATGGATGCTACAAAGGAAAACAAAGCGCTTAATGACTTCCTGAAGATATGCGATTCGCTCCGCAAGATGAAGATCCGCACCAATGCTGACACGCCTGAAGACGCTAAAAGAGCCCGTGACTTTGGGGCCGAAGGCATAGGCCTGTTCAGGACGGAACACATGTTTTACGGAGAAGGGTCAGATAAGCCGCTTTTCAAACTCCGAAAGATGATACTTTCGGACTCGGTCCAGGAAAGAAAAGCCGCGCTCAAGGAACTTTTTCCTTACGTAAAAGCGGATGTTAAAGGCACGCTTAAAGCGATGGCGGGACTTCCCGTAACTATAAGGCTATTGGATCCGCCGCTTCACGAATTTGTTCCGCACCAGAAGCCGGCGCTTAAGAAACTTGCCAAGAGCCTCAAGATAAATATGCCCGATCTTGAGAAACGTATCTCGGTCCTCAAGGAAAGTAATCCCATGATGGGGCACCGCGGAGTAAGGCTCGGCGTGACTTACCCCGAGATCACAGAGATGCAGATAAGGGCTATACTTGAAGCTACTGCCGAGCTAATAAAAGCAAAGAAGAAGATAGAGACCGAGATCATGATACCTGTTGTCGGTACAGCCAAGGAGATATGCGACCAGAAAAAGATCCACGAGCAGGTACTTAAAGAGGTGCTCAAGAAGTACAAGATGAAGAAATTGCCTGTGATGGTCGGTACCATGATAGAGATACCGCGCGCGGCTCTTACTGCGGACAAGATCGCGAAAGTCGCTGAATTTTTCTCGTTCGGTACGAACGACCTTACGCAGATGAGCTATGGTTTCTCGCGCGACGATATGGGAGGATTCCTTGCTCCGTACCTGAATAAGCACATACTTCCGCAGGATCCTTTCCAGTCTATCGACATTGAAGGAGTTGGTCAGCTTATAAAGGTCGGTATTGACCGCGGAAGAAAGACCCGGCCGAAGCTGAAAGTTGGTATCTGCGGCGAACACGGCGGCGACCCGAAATCCATCGAGTTCTGCTATAAGGCAGGCATGGATTACGTAAGCTGCTCGCCGTTCCGTGTGCCGATCGCCAGACTCGCGGCCGCGCAAGCAGCGATAAAAAACTAGTTTGAACCGGGTTCAGCCTACGAAGTAGTAGAACCCGGCTAAAAAGGCAAATTATGGATGCGATAAAATTATACTTAAAGGACATTCGAGACCTCCCTCTTCTTAAACCGGATGAGGAGAAGACCCTTGCCCAGAAGGTCAAGAAGGGCAACAGGAGAGCGCGCCAGCAGATGATCAAGAGCAATCTGCGCCTGGTGATAAACATCGCCAAAAAATACAGCTATCTCGGCGTGCCTATGCTTGACCTTATCGAGGAAGGGAACCTGGGGCTCATGAAGGCTGTTTCAAAGTATGATCCCGACAAAGGCTATCGCTTTAGCACTTACGCCGCCTGGTGGATAAAGCAGTACATCACACGCGCTGTAGCCAACCAGTCAAAGACGGTAAGGGTGCCTGTATACGTCATGGAGATGCTTATGCGGTACCAGAAGATCAAAAAGCAGCTTACGCAGAAGTTCAAGAAAACGCCGCAAGTCCGCGACGTAGCGAAGAAGATGAAACTTCCGCTTTCCCGCGTTAAGCAGCTTGATAACATGGCTTCGAACATAACCAGCCTTAACGCCCCGATAGGCGAGTCCGGGGACTCCGAGTTCATGGATTTAATAGAAGACGAGTCGATCGTCAACGCCGTGGACGAGCTCAGCAAGTTCCTCCGGACCGAACGCATTCAGGGCCTTTTAGAGAAGATGACGCCGCGCGAGAAAAAGATCCTCGAACTTCGTTACGGCCTTAACGACGATGAGATGCCGCACACGTTGAGAGAAACAGCTAAGCACTTTGGCATCACCAGGGAAAGGGTAAGACAAATAGAGGTTGCCTGCATCCAGAAACTCCGTAAGATGATCGCGGAGCAGGAACAGAAAGCCGCAGCGCTTTTCCGCAAGGCGGGAAAGAAAAAGGCGAAAAAAAGACGCTAAATGAGGTCATAACTTACGGAGCGATAGCGAACGTAAGCTATATGACCGAATTTATCTCGAGCTCATCGAAGATGAGCGAGAGATCTTTGAGAAATCTTTGAGAAGTCCTCTCACCCTTCATTTCAATCGTTCTTTGAAAGAAATGAAGGTTTCGAGGACAATCCGCATTAATAATTTACTCAAACTGGCATTTTCGTAAATTATATGCTCATTGTGCGCCCGTAGCTCAGCAGGATAGAGCGACTGCCTCCTAAGCAGTAGGTCGTGCGTTCGAATCGCGCCGGGCGTACCACTTTATAAAAAGCTCATCGGAATTAACCGATGAGCTTTTTGTTTCTTGTTCTCCATAGGGGGGAACGTGCCGTTCCCCCCTCTAGGTGCTCACTTCGTTCGCTGTCACCCCCTTCACATATGTTCTATTAAAATCATACCATTCCTAAATCTAAGAAGAAGGGGGAGGTGTATCCCCCTTCTTCTTAGAATAATAACCCCCTAAAGTTGTGTGACCTGCGGAAACTGCGCGCGGAATATCCTTACTATCTTTTTTCTTTGCTAGAAAAAATCCCATTATCTTGTACCGTTTGCAAAATCAAGAAGTATGTCATCCCGGAATCGGCCATAGGCCGATATCCGGGATCCAATAAAATTATTACGTGATCCCGGGTCTCCCCCTCACTTTGTTCGGGGTCGCCCGGGATGACATATTTTTATACGCCCACGGCTAAATGTGTTCTATTATTTGCAAATTTAGCCTTATAGGATAT
>JBAROI010000153.1:0-10681 GCA_049642015.1 Candidatus Omnitrophota bacterium
TAGATGAAAGCGGATACAGGACCGTGCTAAACTGCAACAAAGACGCCGGACAGGAGGTATTTCACGTCCATGCTCATCTGCTGGGCGGAAGAAAATTCACCTGGCCGCCAGGATAATACAGAACGGAGGATTAAAATGGTGGAGAGAAAAGAACGCAGAAAATACCCGCGGGTAAAAGATAAAAACATATCCATAAAACTATCCGGCGAGGGTTTTGACACAATAACCCAGAGCCTCGATGTCAGCGCCTCCGGGATCTACTGCAAAGTGAAGAAGCATATCCCCCTGATGTCCAGGGTCCAGATCGTCCTTACCTTGCCCGTGAAAGGTGATCCGTCCAACCCCACAAGCCTGGACGTGGACGGCATTGTCGTAAGAGAACACCCCGTTATAGAGAACGGACGCGTGCACCATTACGATCTTGCCATATTTTTCGATTCCCTTCTGCCCAGGCATCGAAAAAAGCTGGTTCAATACATCAATCAAAGGTCAAAATCATAAAGCAAAAAATAATGGTTATAACCGAGCATATATCAGTTAAGACAAAGGGGTATACTGACGTTATAGACATAACCCCTGAATGCCAGGAACTGATAAACAGCGCAGGACTGCAAGGCGGCGTCATCACGGTATTTAATCCCGGCTCTACGGGCGGCTTGACCACTATCGAGTATGAACCGAATCTCGTAAAAGACCTGAAAGACGCGCTTGAAGTCTTCGCGCCCGTTGACAAGGCGTACGCCCACAGCAATACCTGGCACGATGACAACGGCTCCAGTCATATTCGTTCTTCTTTGATGGGGCCGTCCATATCGGTTCCGTTTGTGAACGGGGAACTAACGCTTGGAACATGGCAGCAGATCATATTTTGCGATTTTGATACCCGTGGGCGCAAACGCGAACTTGTAGTTCAAATTATCGGAGAATGATCGAGAATATGGGCGCCGAGATAGATCAAAAACCTGTCAAATTAGTAGCCAGTATTATATTCAAAGACGAGAATTCTCGGGAAGCGGCGCTAAGTAAGCTTAAAAACCTGTACGGCGAGCTTGAGCCCCTTGAAAAATTGATTCCGTTCGACTACACTGATTATTATTACGAAGAGATGGGCAGGCCCCTCATGCGGAAACTCGTTTGCTTTAAGAAACTCGCTGGCATGGAAAACATCTCGCGGATAAAACTGAAAACGAACAGGATAGAAAAGCACGCCTGCGCTGGCAAGAAAAGAACGGTGAACATCGATCCCGGATACGTTACCGAGGCAAAACTCGTTCTTCTTACCACAAAAGATTATACGCATCGCGTCTACTTAGGCAGGAGGATATTTGCCGAATCGACACTGTTCTTTAAGGACGGAAAATTTGAACCCTGGCCCTGGACTTACCCTGATTACGCTTCCGAAGAGCTCACGTCTTATTTTGAAAAGGTAAGGGAAATATACTTACAGGACGTTAAAAAATTATGATAAAGAGTAAGCATTTTTTAGTAGTCGCTTTTTCTTCGATAATCATCGGCGTGGTATTGGTGTCAACGGTCATCGGATACACGCTCTATATCGAGTGGAAGAATAATAGCCTCGCCCTGCGTTATAATAATTCCATTTCCAAGATCACAGCGGAGATGTTCAGGAAGGAGATAGATGTTTCTAATGTGAAGATCAACGTCAGCAGGGAAGAGCCGTTTTCCGGAACACCTCTGCTGGAAGGGAGTCTTAAAAATAATTCCGAAAAGACCATAATTTCTATCCTTATGGAGGTATCCTTTCAAAAGCCGAATGGCTTAGTTGTTTATAAGGATTGGCTTCACCCCATAGGGAAAGAAAGGTTCGGTTCCCCCGCATATCTTTCCGGCGTAGAGCATACCAGGAATGTCCTCCTGCCCGGGGAAAGCGTATCTTTCAGGCACCTTTTAAGAAATTGCCCTCCCGTGGTCGTTTCACAATTCTCTTCTAAGGCGGAATTCGCCAAAACCGGTGCGGAAGACGAAATAACACTTAATTACTCTATAACCGGGGTGACTGTTCTATGAAAAAGCTGATCATAACCCTGGTCATCATTGCTATTTTCGCTGTTGCCCTCATCGTTCTCGCGTTCTTGTATATCGATTTCGCGGGACATAAAACCTTCCCTTATGACGTATTTGTAGGGGATGAGCTTCTCGGTTCCGTTAAAGTCGACAGGTATGCTACCGAGGATAAGGTTATCTACAAGGCAAGGGCCGATTATTTAAATTCCGTCGGATGTCCGCTGATAACCGAAAAATTACTGTCTAAAAAAGGCAAAATGCTTCCCTTGAAATATACCAGGGAAATCAGCGGCGCAAGAGGAGCTTCTCAAACTATCCTTATTGAGCAAAAAGAAGACAAGACCGATTTTTTATTCCTGTCTCCGCCGCGATTCTTCTCCATGAAGGATTTTGAGACCGGACACAAAACTCTTATATTCTCTCCCTACAACATCATGACATACATGCCGGTTATGGAAAGATACAATTTCTGGAAGAAGGGAACCCAGTTCTTTGAAGTAATGATCCCGATAGATGAACCCGTCCCGATCTTTCGGGATAAGATCGAGGTTGAGTACTCGGGAGAAGAATATATATCCATAATGGGACGAAAAGCGGAAACAGAACTATTCACATTCCGCGCAAAGGGATTACCGGAGGCCAAAGTTTTTCTGTCAAAATATAAACACCAGATCCTGTCCCTGGAGGTGCCGAAGAAAAACCTCCGTTTCGTGATGGTAAGCGAAAAGGGACTGTTGGAAAAGCTCCCCCTTAAGATGAGGCCTGCCCCCGCGGAAGGCAAGAAAGGGGAAGACGTATTTTTTGAGAGCGGGAACCAGATGCTTTCCGGACAGTTATGGATGCCCAAGGGCGATGGCTCGTTCCCTGCCGCTATTATTGTTTCAGAAGATGGCCCGATGACAAACGCGGAGCGGTCTTTCCAGAGGTCATACGCGGAACACCTGTCGGACGTGGGTTTTGCCGTTTTGATGTATGACAAACCGGGCCAGGGGAAAAGCCAGGGAAACCTCGCCGACCTGGACGATGAAAGAAGGATCCTTAATATACAGGCTGCGGTTTCTTATTTAAAAAATATTTCCGGAATAAGGGCTGAAAGGATCATTCTTATCGGCTACAAGGGGGGCGGCTACCTTTGTTTGAAGGCGGCCGAAAAGGTGCCCGACCTGCACTCGTGTGTCGTTCTCAGTATGACTCTTGAATCTTTGAAAACTTCCGGTTTTTTTACTTCAGCCCAATCAATGATCAACGAAGCATTGCGCAGGAACGATTACGGCTCTTTTGAAGAGGAATACATGGTAAGGGTAACGAAAAAACTGGAAGATTATCTGAAAGAGACCGCCGGTTCAACGGAAAATTTCTCCATTTTCATGGGAATGAAGGTTCCGCTAAAAGGCTACAGGGAGTATATCACAAGGGTGCCTTATGAGGCCGTACTTACGTTCGATAAGCCCTTATTTATGATATTTGGCAGGCAAGACATGAATTTTGACGCCCAGTCCGCGGAAGACCTGAAAAAAACCCTGCGCGAGGCCAGGAAAGATGATATACATATGGCGGTCATAGGGAACCTGAACAGCCATATGGGAATGAGCTCAGAACGCACTGAATTGCTGGATTTTAAGGTAAATGAAGACGTTCCTCAGCTTATTGAGAACTGGGCGAGGAAAGAGAGGCAGCCGGTACAGCCACCCGAAGAACCGGTACAGCCATCCGAAGAAAAAGAAGGCGAAAATACTAATAAATAATAAAGGCATTTATTGACTTTTATACTATATTGTGCTATATTTCAGAAAACCAAAGGGGGGTAAAAGATGAAAAAGTTTTTGGTGGTTTGCGTTATAGCCATTTTAGCCTTAACTGTTTCCACATTTGCGTTTGCAGCGGATATGCCCTCGACGAGGACCGGAAGAGGCATGAAAGCGGCGAAAGCGCCAGCTACCTATCCGGCAGGCCCTATCCAAAAAGCCGAAAGGGGATTCATGAACGCCGTATTCGGCTGGACCGAGATCCCCAAAAGGATTGTAGATAAGACAAAAGAAAGCAATCCGATTAAAGGTCTTTTACTGGGGACCTGGCAGGGGACCTGCAAGGCTTTCGCAAGGACGGTTTCAGGCGTATCAGAACTGGTGACTTTCCCTATTGGAAGGTATGACAAGCCAAGGATATTACCGGATATGCCTGCTGCAAAATAGCTCATTTCTTAGTTTTGTGATGAAAACGAGCGGTTTCCTCCTTTTTTCAGGTGCAAACCGCTCGTTTTTCTCATGTATCACGACGTTTATTTGAGGCGATAAAAATGAAATTGAAGCTTCCCGAAAGAAGGCGCTACATAAGGATAGAAGCGCCTTTGAAGATAAAGATAAAAAACGGCGATATAACCGAGAATATTGTAAGCAAGAACATTTCACCTGTCGGTGCAAGGTTCGAGACCAGCAAAAAACTGGATGAAACTAAACCGATAAGCATGGCTGTAACTATTCCCACGTCTGCCAGTCCTATTCGGATCAAGGGAAAACTCGTCTGGCAAGCCAAAGCAAGTCTCGAAGATAATGCCCCTTATGATGCAGGCGTTGAGATCGTCGAGGTTGACGACAAAGATAAGAATACCTTTTTGAAATACGTCTGCGACATCCTTTACGGTGCAGAAGAATACAGGCCAAGAGAATAATCAGTCCGGAGGTGTACCTTGAGTAAACATTTAGCGATAATAATACTCTTTTTTTGTGTCTTCATCATAGCCGGGTGTGCTGATGTTGAGATCCCCACAACATCCGAGTTAATTAAAAACCCGCTTGGCCCAGGATCGGTCAGGATAGGGATGACCCAGGCGCAGGTCGTCGAAATATATGGCGATCCGGACATAAAAGGCACCGTAACCTCCAAAAAGTGGAATAAACCCAGGGAAGAATGGATCTATCGCGCCGATTATTCAGCATTCCCGGTAGGTGCGGGATACCTTACCGAGGATCAGTACCTCTATTTCGATGGTGAAAACCTGACAAACATCAGCGACAGGTCCCTCGGAAAAGAGACCGATTAAAGAGACACATCATGCTGCGGATATTGTGCAAATCAAAAATTAAAAAAGGCTGTGTAACAGATAAAAAGCTGCATTATGAAGGCAGCATCGGTATCGACAAGACGATACTTGATGCTGTGGACATACTGCCCGGAGAACAAGTCCAGGTTCTCAATGTGAATAACGGTGAGCGTTTTACGACTTACGCCATCGAAGAAGAAGAGAATTCCGGAAAGATCATTCTTTACGGACCCGCGGCGAGAAGAGGGGAAGTCGGCGACGCGTTGGTCATCCTGTCCTATTGTCTAGCGGAAAACAAGGAAAGCCGGAACTTGAAGATGAACGTGATAGCTTTGGGAGAGCGCAACCTGTATACGAAAAAACAGTAAGATGAACGAGCTGGAACTTAAGATCTATCCCGAATCGTGTCTGCGAATCAAAACAAATCCTGTCGAACGCTTTGAATCAAATCTTTTCGAGATTTTACGGACAATGGCGGATATAATGTATGTTAATAACGGGATCGGCCTTGCGGCGACGCAGGTAGGGATCGGGGCAAGTTTTCTTGTAGCCGATGCCGGGGAGGGCCTGGTTTCGATGATGAATCCGGAGGTAGTCGATAAATCAAAAGAGATATCGCGTATGGAAGAAGGATGCCTTAGCCTTCCGGGGGTAGCAGTTGATGTGCCCCGCCCAAAGCGGGTGACGATAAAAGCCCAGAACGAAAAGGGAGAGTCGTTCGTCAGGCGCTTTGACGGGATGATGGGCAGGGTCATCCAGCACGAGATCGACCACTTGCACGGCAGACTCATAATAGATTATATGAATCCATTCAGGCGGGCGGTAGCTTCCAGAAAACTGTCCAGGAACAAGCGCAAAGTCCTGAAAAACAAGTAAGATCAAAGCAGTACAGGTAGGCCCTATGTCAAAAGAAAATGAATTAAGCGAGACACTGAAAGAGGCCTTGAAGGCCGGGGACAAGACAAAGATCTCCACGGTCCGCCTTGTCTTGAGCGAGATCAAGAACCGCAAAATAGCCGAGAAAGCGGACGAGCTGGAAGACGAAAAAATCGTAGCAATTATACAGAAGATGGCGCATCAGCGCAAAGAATCTATAGATCAGTTTAAGAAAGGGGACCGGGAGGACCTCGTAAAAAAGGAATCGGAAGAACTGGCGATACTTGAAGAATATCTCCCGGAACAGATTTCGGAAGAAGATTTGGAGAAGATCGTTTCGGAATCCATCGTGCAGACCGGAGCGACTTCGATGAAAGACATGGGGGCGGTCATGAAAGACGTCATGAGCCGCGTCCAGGGTCAAGCTGATGGTAAAGTGATCAGCGAAATCGTGAAAAGAAAATTAGGTTAAAAAGAACCGAAAGGAGTGGAAATGAGAACTTTAGTTGTGTTGATCATGGTCCTGGCAGTTGTGTGTGCCATTGCGGATCCGGCTTTCGCAGGAGGCGGGAAAAGCTTTAAAAAAGCTACAATTGATTCAGCCAGGGCAAGCGTTAATTATCCTTCGTATCTTGCCTCTGAAGCGGTAGGCGTTGTAGGCGCGGCCGGAAGAGGATTTGTCAACGCCATAGGAGGCGCTGTAAGATACACCGGTGAAACTCTCGTTGGTAAAGGATCGAGCGCGAAGAAGATCGTGACGACGCCTATGGAAGGAAGCTTCAGGACAATCAAAGACGCGACCGTAGGAACCGTCCAAGCCCCGGTAAAAGCCGGTAAGAAAACAAAAGAACGCTGGTAATTATTAAGTGGACGTTACAGTCTTCGTAATACTGTTATTCGCTTCTGCCTTTTTTTCGGGCTCTGAGACCGCTTTTTTGTCTCTGGGCAAGGTCAAGATAAGGCAGATAGAAAGTCTTCACAGTGTCCCGGCCAAACGGATAATAAGACTTCTGTCAGACACCCAGAAGCTTCTTGTAACGATCCTGGTCGGGAACACTCTTGTAAACATCGTGGCGAGTTCCATTTTTGCCGGTATTTTTTACAAAACATTCGGCGAAAAAGGTGTCGGCCTGTCCATCGTCGCGATGACCGTCATCATCCTCATCTTCGGTGAAGTTACCCCGAAAATGTTTGCCCTTACCCACGCGAGGGGGGTTTCTTTCTTCGCGTCATTACCGTTATTATTCCTGGAAAAAATATTTGCCCCCGTAAGGATAGTCTTAAGCGGTATCGCGAACGCTCTTGTCAGGGGGATCGGCATAAAGGTCGAGGCGGAAGAACATAAGATCACCGAACAGGAGATCCGCTCACTCTTTTCCATCGGAGAGAAAAAAGGCGTTGTCTTCAGGCAGGAAAAAAATATGGTCTACAGTATCCTTGAGTTCAAGGACCTGAACGCCGCGGATATCATGACCCCGCGTATCGACATGACGGCGCTTGACCTCAACCTGCAGAAAAAAGAACTCGTCAAAGGAATAAAAGAAGGGCAGTATTCGAGACTGCCTGTCTACGTCCACACGATCGACAATGTAGTCGGAATAATCCATGCCAAGGATTTTCTCCTTAATCTTGAGGCGTCGGTCAGGGATATAGTAAAGGAGCCGTTTTTTGTTCCTGAAAGCATGAAAATAGACGACTTACTGAACCAGCTCCAGAGAAAGCACACGCACATGGCGATCGTCACGGATGAATATGGCGTCACTTCCGGCCTGGTGACGATCGAGGATGTGCTTGAAGAGATCGTGGGGGAGATAAGGGACGAACTGGACTTCGAAGCGCCTAAAATACGAAAAGTCGACCAGAAGACCTATGAAGTAAGCGGCCAGACTCACATCAATGACGTGAACGAGGAGCTCGGCCTGGCGATCGAGACGGACGAGGTAGATACGATAGGCGGATACGTGATTTTAATGATGGGCAAGATCCCCACCTCAGGGGACGAGATCAGTATAGATGATTATGTTTTTAAGGTAGAAGACGTTTCAAAGAACAGGATAACCCGTTTGACCATCGAAAAAAGATAACATGATAACTTTATATACGATCGTGATCATTTTGGCTTTGATATTTCAGGCGTTTTTTGCCGCCTCTGAAATGGCTTTTACGTCCACGAGCCGCATAAAATTAAAAAACCTTCTTGAATCAAAGGACTCGCGGGCGCTGAAGCTCAGCGAATTTCTTAATAGGAAAGGCATGTTCCTGGGGGCAACTCTCGTAGGGACGAATATATGCGTTATTATCGCTTCTACCCTGACGACGCGTATTTTTGCAGGCTACTTCGGGAAAAATCTTTCCGTCGTGTTCACGACGATCGTGCTTGTCCCCGTAACCCTGGTCTTCGCGGAGATCATTCCCAAGATGATAGGACGCCAGTATTCCACCGATATGGCTTTAAAGATCATCGCGCCGCTGAATAATTTCAGGCGATTATTTTTGCCGCTCATCGTCGCCGTTACTTCCACGGCCAGGTTCCTTCTTCTTCCTTTCGGGAAGCAGACAACTCCCTGGGACATGACGTTCACCAAGAAGGACCTGAAGAGAATAGTACTTTCCGGACACGAAGCGGGAGAAGTCGAAACCGATGAAGTCGAACTTATACACAGGATTCTCGATTTCGGCGCGAAACCGGTGGTCGACGCCATGACACCCCTTTATCGCGTTTCATCGATCAGCGTGGACGATACGACGGAAAACCTTAAAAAATTGGTTTCCATGACGGGTTTTTCTCGGATCCCCGTGTATGAAGCAAGTAAAAGCGATATTATAGGTATTATTAATATATACGACATCCTTTTCGTGTTGGAGGAGGATGAGAAGAAGGAGAAGATAAAGGACTTCATCCGCGAGCCTGTACATATAAGCAAAACGGATGGCCTCGATATCGCCCTGACGCGTTTGCGCCGTAAAAAACAGCCGATGGGCATAGTCACCGACAAAGATCAAAAGGTCGTCGGGATCATCACTATCGAGGACATCCTGGAAGAGATCGTGGGTGAGATTGAAGACAGGGGGTAAAGGTTATGCAATTTATATATGTAATACCGGCTATTATCATCATTTCTATTTCGATCCTGATAGTTAAGATCGCGTCTGTTATGCTGAATCTTACCGGACTAGACCGGAGGACGGCGTTTTTCCAGTCACTTTCCGCTTTTACGGGCACGGGATTTACAACCAAAGATTCGGAACTTGTGTTGGAAAATGCACTCCGCCGTAAGATCATAATGGTTCTCATGATACTCGGCAACGCGGGTTTGATATCCATTATTACCACTCTCGTAATATCTTTAAGGGCTGAGGGTGTTACCCCGACCCTGATAAACATAACGATCATTCTTCTCGCGATACTGGTCATAATAACCATATCGTCAAACAAATGGGTAAGAAGTCGGTTTACAAAGAAAGTGCAGGAAAACCTCGCGAAGACCCAGACGTTTACGAAGCGCCCTGTTACCGAAATATTGAGGCTTGCCTCCGGATACGGGGTCGCCGAAATTATTTTGAACAAAAGCTGCATCGATCTGGGAAAAACATTGAGCCATTCATCATTTCGCCAACAGGACATATTGATATTAGCGATCGAAAGAGGCAGGGGGGTGATCCCTACGCCGCACGCTTCGGAAGAACTTCATTTGAACGATACGCTGATCTGTTATGGCAAGCTTGACAATATAGCCAAGATCGGGAAGAGGGCCATGAAAGCTCCTGCTAAAACTGATTAATATTTGAATATTTGCGTTTTATATGGTAAATTTAGTTTAAATTAGGCAGACTTCAATAAAAGTTCGGGGGAATAAATGAGAAAAATTATACCGCTGTTATCCTTACTGATGCTTGTAGCGTTTCTTGCGGGTTGCGGTGAAACGGTTATGGGAGCGGTCAAGGATACTAAACGCATAGGTTCGGGCGTCCGCAAGGTCTTTATATCAGATAACGATTAACGGCAAGATCGTGCTTATCGAAAAAATCCTTCCGCGGCTTCGGAACGAATATGAATGCTGCAGTTTATGTTTGAGGAAATGCGGCGTAAACCGCGCCGAAGGAGAAAAAGGTTTCTGCCGCGCTCCCGCAAATCCGGTTGTTTACAGATACGCGCCGCATCACGGCGAAGAGCCCCCATTATCCGGAGCTAACGGTTCCGGCACCATATTTTTTTCCTGCTGCAGCATGAAGTGCGTTTATTGCCAGAATTACCGGTTCAGCCAGCTTGACGAAGGCAAAGAGATCTCGTGTGAGGCGTTAAGCGGGATGATGCTGGAGCTTCAGGAAAAAGGCTGCCATAATATAAATCTTGTAAACCCCACGCACTTTGTACCGAGCATTGTCGAAGCCCTTAAGGTCGCTTATTCAAGAGGCCTCAATATCCCTTTAGTCTATAATACGGGCGGCTATGGCTCCCTGCACGTTATACAGGCCCTCGACGGCATTATTGACATATATTTGCCGGATATGAGGTATTCTCAAGAGGGAGAAGCCGGAAAGTATTCGTCGGCTCCCGGCTATGTCGCAAACAACCGCGCTATAGTGAAGGAGATGTATAAACAGGTAGGGAACCTGGAAACCTCCCGGGGCATTGCCAGCAAAGGTCTTATAGTTCGCCTTCTTGTGCTTGCGGGAGGCATTTCCGGCACGATAGAGACGCTTGAATTTATCGCAAAAGAACTTGGCAGGGATGTGTGT
>JBAROI010000100.1:0-4941 GCA_049642015.1 Candidatus Omnitrophota bacterium
AACCTACGTAAACCTGTATATTTCCTTTCTTTTTTCGATTAAAAATGCTAATGGCATTGACATCACCTAACATAATGGATATAATTGTGTGGTAAATTTATATACTATTTATTAGTTCCCGTATTTATTATTATATTTATGTGATCCCGGGTCTCGGCCTGTGGCCTCGCCCGGGCCCCGTTAGAAAATCATTTTCTAACGGGGCGGGATGACACACCACGCCTTCAGCGAATTCCGGGATGACATACTCTTTTACTATATCTTTGGGATTGATTCGAGCAGAAGACGCGTATAATCGTCTTTTGGCGATGTATAGATATCCTCGCGCGAAGCCATTTCCACCAATTTGCCGTCTTTCATGACCCCGACAGTGTCCGCCATGAACTCCACTACCCTTAGATCGTGAGAAATAAAAATGTACGTAAGGTCGAGTTTGTCCTGCAGGTCCTTCAGCAGATTTAATATCCTCGCCTGAGTAGACACGTCCAGGCTGGAAACAGGTTCGTCAAGCACCAGGACCTCCGGCCGTCGTACGATGGCCCTGGCGATCGCGATCCTCTGCCTTTCCCCGCCGGAAAACTGGTGGGGGTATTTATCCGCGCAGTCAACATCTTTAAGTTTTACCAGCCTTAAGGTTTCTTCTACGGCGTGTGCGACCTCTTTTTTCCCGGCACCTCTTATTGTAAGGGATTCACCGACGATCTCGCGGACCTTCATACGCGGATTTAGCGAACCAAAGGGGTCCTGGAAGACGATGTCCTTTTCTCCATCAACATGTATACTTCCCGAGTCGGGACCAAGAATGCCCGTGATCAGCTTGGCCACTGTCGTCTTGCCGCATCCGGACTCTCCCACAAGACCGAACGTCTTTCCTGCGGGAACGGTAAAACTTATACCGTCAACGGCCCTCACCTGTTCGGCGCCGGCGCGGAAAAAGTCCTTTCTCTTCCTGAAATATTTCTTTAGATCTTTTACTTCAACCATAACTCTATATTGGCAACCTTTCTCTTTTGTCCCCCAATTTTGGAATACTCTCGATGAGCTTTCGCGTGTATTCGTGACTCGGCGACCGGAGCACTTTTTCCTTTTCGCCGCACTCCACGATCCTCCCCTCTTTCATTACGCACACGCGGTCGGCTATATAGTTAACTACCGAGAAATCATGCGATATATACAGGATCGTGATCTTTCTTTCGCGCTGGATGGCTTTTATAAGATCGAGAATATGCTTCTGGATGGAGACGTCCAGCGCAGTCGTGGGTTCGTCAAGTATCAAAAGTGCCGGATCACAGCTCAGCGCCATGGCCAGCATCGCCCTCTGGCGCATCCCGCCGGAAAGCTCGTGCGGATACAAGGAAAGTGCTTCGGGTACTAATTTAACTGTCGAAAAAAGCTCTTTTATCCTCGCATCCGTCTCTTTTGCCGGACAGGCCTTATGCGTGACGATAACCTCCTTCAGCTGATCGCCTATCCGTATCACGGGATTAAGCGCCGTGAAGGGTTCCTGGAACACCAAGGCGATGTCTTTGCCCCTTAAGCTCCTCACTCTGTCAGCACCAAGATCAAATATGTTTTCACCCTTAAAAAGGACCCGACCTTCTTCGAGCGTGGCGCTTCCGGGTAGGAGATTCAAAATAGAAAGTGCCGTCATCGTCTTCCCACTTCCGGATTCGCCAACAAGGGCCATGATCTCACCGGAATAGATCGAAAAGCTCACATCGCTGAGAACACGTTTCTCTTTGAAGCTTACCGATAAGTGTTGTATCTCCAGTACCTTTCCCATACAGATCCTTTTAACCTGGTTGAATTCAACCAGGTTGATTTTATTTTCTCTCCTTTAGCCTGGGGTCCAGCATCTCTCTCAGGCTTTCGCCAATAAGGTTGAAGCTGAGAACGGTGACAAGTATCGCAAGCCCGGGAAACAACGTGAGCCACCAGGCGTAATCGATATAATTTTTCCCTGTCGAAAGGATGTTGCCCCAGCTCGGCGTAGGCACCTGGACACCCAGGCCTAAAAACGAGAGAGCGCTTTCCACCAGTATCGCGGCGCCCACGCTCAGTGTAGCGCTTACGTACACGGGGGCCATCGCGTTCGGAAGAATGTGTCGGAATATTACGCGCATGTCCGAAACGCCCTGGACCCTGGCCGCCTGCACAAAATCCCTTTCCCGGAGCGTCAAAAACTCCGCGCGGACAAGCCGGCACAGACCCGCCCAGCTCGTTATGCCGATAACTATCATGACGTTCACGATATTCGGCCCCAGGAAGGTTATTACCATCATTATGAGAAAAAACGTCGGAAAGCAGTACATGATCTCGACAAGACGCATGATAACGTTGTCCACCCATCTGCCGTAATAGCCGCTAAGACCGCCGAGGAAAATACCTATTACCAGGGAGATGAACACGGCGATGAACCCGACGCTTAAAGATATGCGTGAACCGTATACCATGCGACTGAATATGTCCCGCCCGAGAGAGTCCGTCCCGAAAAGATGCTTTCCGGAAGGATGCTGCAGTCTCTCTTCCGGGGAAAGGTCTATCTCCAGCGGATCATGCGTGGCAATAAACTGCGCGAAGATCGCCACAAGCGCCATCACCACCACTATTATTATCCCGAATATCAGTCGCTTATTCATAATATGTTGTTTTATTTACTGTTTGAGCTGTTTGGAGCGGGGCATCGATGGACGAGCGAGCCCCGTTAGAAAAGTTTTTTCTAACGGGGCGAGCTTGGTATCCGCGCAACGCGCGGATTCGCGAGGACATCGCTGAGTCCAGCTTCCCGCTGGAGGAAGCTGGACGTCCCCGTGAAAAACAGCTCAAACAGTACAGTACTGAAATCATTGTTTGCCTCCGAGCCTGATCCTCGGATCGACTATCGCATACGTTATGTCCGATAAAAATATTCCCAAAAGCGTTAAAAGCGTGGCGATCACTCCCACGCCCATCACCACGGGATAATCATAACTCATGATCGCCTGGTAACCGAGGCGTCCCATTCCCGGCCAGGCAAAAATAGTTTCAAATATAAAACTTCCGGAAATAAGCCCCGGAAGCGTAAGTCCCATTATTGTTACTATGGGAAGAAGCGCGTTCTTGAGGGCATGAACAAGGACCACCCGCCTTTCCGTAAGGCCCTTTGCCCGGGCCGTAAGGATGTAGTTTTCGTTCATGACTTCTATCATGCTTGACCTTGAATACCGCGAAAGCGCGGCCAGTCCGCCGAACGCCGTCGCCGCTACCGGAAGAACAAGGTGCCAGAGAAGATCTTTCATTTGCCCGAACCTGTCAAGGTAGGCGGTATACCACGGACTCATGCCTGAAATGGGCAGCCATTCCAGTTTAAAGCCGAATATGAATATCAACAGAAGGGCCAGCCAGAAAGTCGGCATGGCGTAACCGATAAAAACGACCACGGTCATCACGCGGTCAAAAAGTGAATTGCGTTTTACCGCGCTCGCTATGCCTATGGGAAGCGCGATGCAGAATATTAGAATAAGAGATACGATCTGTAAGAGCAGCGTAGCCGGGAGATGCGAAGCTATCTTCCTCATGACCGGCTGGTCGTCGATGAAAGACTTTCCGAAATCGAAAAGAAGGAGCCGTTTCAGCCATAGCGCAAACTGGACAGGAACGGGTTTATCCAGATTGTATATTTTGTTAAAGTTCGCGCGGGCGGTCTCGGAAACCTCCGGGTTGAGGCCATATCTCAGGCTGGTCGGGTCACCGGGCGCAAGATGCATCACCACAAAGAGTATGACCGAGATGCCGAACAACATCGGAAGGATCAGCAAAAGTCTTTTAATAACATATCTTCTCATGTCTTTATAGATTCGCTGCGCCTTCGGCTTGCGGCTCCTTCTGAGCGTGCCTCTGGGGCTTGCGCGGTGTCCCGCCTCCGCGGGAATGACAAAAGTGTTAAAATTTGTATTTTACTTCTTTCTCCGGCACGTACCAGTCTATGAAATTATACCCTATCCCGGCGGGAGCCGGCTCTATCCCTTTAAAGCGCTTCGCGACGGCGGGAGTCGCGTAAGGAAAAAATAAAAACGTGTACGGGGCGTCCTCCGATATCAGCTTCTGTATTTCGTGATACATTTCTTTTCTCAAGGAGACATCGAATTCCTCCCGCCCCCGCTCTATCAGTTCGTCCACGCGCCTGTTTGAATAAGAAATAAAATTCAACCCGCCTTCACGCATCGATCCTGAATGCCAGACCGTATAAGGGTCGGGATCTATCGGGATGGTCCAGCCGAGGATCACGGCCTGGAAGTTCTTCTTGTTCACGAACTGGTCCAGAAAAGCCGCCCAGGCGACCACGTTGATCTGGGCCTTTATCCCGAGTTTGGCCCACTGCCCCTGGACAACGGCTGCGATGTCTTCCCTGACCTGATTTCCCTGATTCGTCACGAGGGTGAACCGGAATTCCTGCTTGCCTTTTTCCAGTATACCGTCGCCGTCAGCATCTCTCCATCCGGCTTCCCGAAGAAGCAAGGCCGCTTTTTTCGGATCGTAATCATACCCACGGAGAGATTCGTCGTAATACGGGGAGCCTTTTAAAAAGGGCCCCGTGCACGGCTCCCCGAGGCCCAGAAGTACCGCGTCAATTATCTCTCTTTTGTTTATCGCGTAGTTCAGCGCCCGGCGAACCCTGCCGTCGCTGAAAAGCGGATCTTTCAGGTTATATCCGATATAAGTGTAAGAGTGCGCCAGGTAGCGATATTTTTTTATTCTCTCCCGGAATTCCGGGGTATTGCTCCGGTAGTGGAACTGATACGGGTTGAGCGCCATGGAATCTATGCCGCCGGAAGCGAGCTCGAGAAACTGGACCGCCTGGTCCGGGGCGATCCTGTAAACGTATCTTTTTATCCCCGGTACGTGCTCATAATAATCGGGGTTTTCTTCCAGTATAATGTACTCACCCGTCTTCCATCGGAA
>JBAROI010000004.1:0-6159 GCA_049642015.1 Candidatus Omnitrophota bacterium
AAGGCGAAGCGCCGGAGTTTTTCGCAGGCAGGCTCCCAAAAGATTATATATATAGCCGAAGTAGTTCGATAGATGTTCCCGGGGATGTGATGCTCGATGCCCTAAGGATCAGTGGAATGGCCCCTAGAGGGGAAGGGGGACCCGAGAAGGTCGACTTTGAGAAATATAAATATAGCGCTAATACCCAGGCGCTCATACAGCTTCTTACGCTTATTGGAGTAGAGCACGAGGGGGAAACGATTACATTAGCGCAGAAAAAGCGGGAAACGCTCGAGAGGATGAGAGAAGGAAGAGAAATAGGCATATTACCCGGGGGCCTCGGAGATCAAAGAGCCAGGGCCGAACAAAGAGCAAGGGCAGAAAAGAGGGCGAGAGAAGTAAACGTTACCAAGATAATAGGAAAGGGGGACAGGGAAGAACTCGTGATAAGGGAGTTTGGGCGTTTCTTTGGTGAATTAAGCAAGTTGTCAGGCCTCGAAACCGCGAGTGATTTTAGATGTGTTTTTAATGCGGACTGGATGGCACAAGGCGGTTCGGGCTTAGTTACATGGAATTTGGCAGATTACGGGGCGTACCTACTTCCTTTTATTAACTTTTTGATAGATGGTGATAAGGGAGGCAATTTTTCTGATTTTATTCAATCTTATGTCCACGAGTCGGCGCATAATGTTGAAGATGTAACGCAACCGGTCAGGCGTCTCAGGTGGACTCACCAGTCAGATCAGGACATAGAGGGGAACTTTGGCTGGATAATGAAGAAGGTGTTCACGCGGATGGCGAAAAATCTGGATTCAGCGGAAGCCTTAAGAGAAAATATGCTCAAAGCCCTGGAAAAAGACGGACTTACAACAGATGACTTGAGGGCTTCTTTTAATAGAGTTGCTGCCAGGGTCGCGAAAGAACGCTCCCCGCCTGCTATTGGTACAGCAGTTACCGGGTGGCTGGAGAAGCGCACCGAAGGCATGTCGAGGACGCTTCGGGCGCTTGGTGTTGCGCCGCCTGTGGAAGAGGCTATCTACAGGGGCCTGCCTCTTGTTCTTGGGGGCCTGGTTGCGCTTGGTACGATGCCCTTTATAGGGGCATGGGGTTTCGGGCTGGGGATGTTGGGAACCATAATCGCGCAAGTCCTTTCAAATATTAGCTTTGCGAAGGCTCACCCCAAAGCGGAAAGAGCGCCTCCTCTTGCATTCGACGCTGCTAAAGTTCTCAATATAACTTCCCTCATCTCCCGCGTAGCTGTAGCCATTGCTTTTTTCTCAAATCCCGCTCTATTCTTAGCGCCGACGGCGGTAATTTCAATCCTTGGAATATTACTCGTAACAGACATAATCAGCCACTTTTTTGCCAATGCCATAGCTTTGGTTCTTGAAGGCATATTTCCGGATATGCGGGTAAGGCTTGCGACGATCTCAGAAAAAGCCAGACTGCGTGCGGTGGTTGATGAAAGGTTGAGAGAAAGGATCGAGCTTGCCAGAAGGGATCCCGGCAGCGAGGAGGATGTGATATATGATGCTAAAAGCGAGATAGATGATCTTGATAGGGAAGAATCCCGGCTTGATAGGGCCACCGAGGCCGCGATCATCGTCTGGGCCCTTGCAAGAGACCTGAGAAGGACTCTCGACAAAGGCTATGTTCCCTGCGATGTGAAACCAAACAATAACCTGATGAACAGCGAAAGACTTAAACAGATGGTAGAGTTCATTAAGGGGATGGAAGCAGATGAAGAGGTCGATCTGGACGCGCTTGAGATGCGCCTGTTCGATCTTGATAAGGTCTACGATCTTGCGAGTGTGCCATGGGGAGAAGTGAGCCACTTCTTTTATTCGTCTATCCTGCATACCATTAACACATTTTTCCGGAATCAGCCGGAAATAATAAATGAGTATCTGGACGCTTTAGTTGCCGAAGGGATAGGCGTTCAGATCCTGGGAACCAGAGAATTGGGCGTAAATGAGGAAACCGGGATAATAGAAGAAAGATTGAGTTATGAAAGAAGGGAGATCCTTAGTTTTATCGAAATTAGTGGAAGAAGATTCCAGGCGTATTCTTCCTCCGATAAGCATATCAAAGGGGTTTTTCGAAAAAGATTCGAAGGTATGGCAGAAGTCCTTTCGGAGACTTTCCGTGAAGAGCTGGGAAGGACGGATGACCCGGGAGAACTCATCATTAATATCGCAGAAAGTAAAACCCTTTCGGAAGAACTGGTCGAACGGTACGAACCGGACGAACAGGACGAACGCGATCGGGGTGAGCGGACGCTTGAGTGGCTCCG
This sequence comes from Candidatus Omnitrophota bacterium, assembly GCA_049642015.1. Taxonomy (GTDB): domain Bacteria; phylum Omnitrophota; class Gorgyraeia; order Tantalellales; family Tantalellaceae; genus JBAROI01. Next base: position 2,273 of record JBAROI010000004.1, read on the forward strand.
GTCCTCCGGTTTTATTGACTGGGCTTTTTCGGATCTTGTTAAAAATAAAGAGGAATTAAGAGCGCTGCAGGCCAATCCTTACAGCGTAGATCTTGAGAATTTCCTGCTCGTCAGGCTCACGCAAGCTTCACTTTTCGGGATAGAGAATATTAAAGAAGCAAGGACCCGCAAAGAGGCGAAGTTAAGGCGGGCGGCCGCGCCCAGGGCGCCGCCTTTCGTGAAGGATAAAGGGTTGATGATGCTCCTTTCAATAGGTGCTGGGGCTTCATCAGTCGGAGGAATGTCGATGTTTTATAATGGGGCGGCATTTGATAAAGATGTCGCCAAACTTCGTGAACTGTTAGAAGAAAAAACTGAAAGGGAGTCGCTTAGGGAATTTTTAGAATGGAAACAGAAACCGGAACTCGCGGGGGGCGGTTCGCCGGAAGGTTTGCTTTTTGCACCGTGGCTGTTTTCGGAACTTAAAAAGACGCTTACAAGTTACGAAGATCTTGGTCTTGAACCATTGATTGATTTTGTTAACCGTTATTTTGAAAAAGAGGAAAAAGCTGTCAGTGAGATGCAAAAACTTATCTCGAGCGAGTCTCATCCCGATCTCCGGCTCGGGTTTAAGATATTCAGAAAGGGTGCAAGGGAAAGGGTAAAAATATATAGAGTAAAAGAAACGCCCGATCTTTCTGATTCTGATGTAGAAAAGTTAGCCGGAAAAGTGTTCAAAAGAAGTCCCTCGGGAGAAGTTGAACCCATTGAAGATGTAGGGGAGCTTAAAGTTTATCTTGAGGCATTATCAAGGAAGCATGCCGGAGACTTGCTAAAACCGCGCATGAGCAGCAGGAAAAGCGAAGACGATAAAACAGTGCCGCTATACATGCCGGACGGAGAAGTGATCGAGGTGGATGTACAATCCTTAAGATTTCTTGAGCAGGGGAATCCCGATGCGTTTAGTGCGATCCTGGAGAGAGTTGAGGTTGACAAGAGGATGGTTAAATTTGTCCGGGATGAAGCCGATGACCTGGAGGGCGTCATTCTGTGGTCGGAAGGAGTTCTCGCTGTAGATCCTGTAGATGATAGCAGCAGCGTATGGATACTGAAACAAAGGATGTTCAGTGAAAACGAAAAAGAAGCAAACGAACTTTTGGAAGAAGCTGTTGATAATTTCTCGCCCAAGGACGTAGTTGATGATAAACCTTTAGACCAAGTTGATCTGGATGATATACGGAATCGTTTCCGGACCATAAGGGAAGAAAGAGCCGCGCAGCAAGAAAGATTAAGGGAAGCGGAAGAAGTATTGCGCGTGGCAAGACTTGAAGAAGCCGTCAGCCAGGCCAGAGACCAGGGCAGGGCTATCCCAACAACAGAGCCGGAAGTGGAAATCTTTGACGCGCAATCGATAATACAGGGAGATGAAGGGACTTTGGGCATCATTCACACTATTTTACCGGGCATTATTGATTCCGCTTTTGGTGGATTGATCGAAAAAGTGGAAGATATAAAGGAGCAAGACCTTAGGGAAAACAGGGTGTTCCTGGCAGTTGTTGGCGGAAGGATCGTCGGCGTTATCAAATACTCGATCCATGACGAAATACAGATGGGAGCGATTGATATGGTTGCGGTCGTGAAAGAACAGCAGAAAAAGGGTATAGGCAGCGTTTTAATGGACCAGGCGATGAAGGTTTTTCTGAAAGCCCGCGATGATGGCAGGATCAATGAACTTCAGTTTATTTCATTGGATGACGCTTATTATATGACATATTTCGGAAACCGCGGGTATAGGCCGAAGATAGAAGAAGGCGTGCTCACTCTCGCTTTAGCTCCTGAGCCCGCGGCAGTTGTTGAGCGAAGGATCCCGGTCAGGGGCCCTGAGGAGGTCCCGCCCGCGGCAGTTGAAGTTAAAGTTGGGGTGGCAAGAGAAGAAGTGGCTGAGGTAGAAGAAGAAGCCGAAGCCCCGGAAGTGACGGCAGAGGGGCTGGAAAAAGCGGGAGAAGTGATAAACAGGTGCTTTAAAACGGAGTTAGCCGGATCCGCTGAGCCGCAGATCCTTATCGACAATATTACCAAAAGCCGAATTTTAGCTGATGAACTCGATGAAATAACGCTTGAATGGATACGCTCGAAAGGCGCCATTGCCAGGATATTTAACGATTTATTGATACGCAGCGAAAAAAAGTTTGAATTTTTGAAAAAAATAGGCGCCGAAAACATTGATATGGAAGACTTCTTGATAACCAGGCTTAAAATAATATGGCTTAAAAGGGGCCAACCCGACCGGGCACCGCCTTATAGTTCCCGTGAAAAAGTACTGAAAGAACTTAGGACAATGTATCCGTATGAAATTTTTGGGCAGCATGATATGGCAAGCGAGGAAGATTATTTCGAAACAGCTTCCGGCGCGGTAGTTACGAACAAAGAAAAAGTCGTGCAGGGAGAAGGCCCTTACGGGAACAAGTATCATGTTGCGACAATACCGGACGAAAGCGGCCAGGAAGTCGAAGTTTTGTTCGGGGAAAGCGGATTTGCTGTTGTGTATCTTGGTTACGAGGCAAACGAAGATGACTCGGTTGTGATAAAGACGGTGTCTGACATGGAAGAAAAAGTGGCTCTTTTCCGGGAAGCGGCAATACTGCAGCGCCTGAAAGAGAAGGGAATGAGGGATGGCGTGGTTGAGATGCGTGATATGGGAGTTTTTGTGCCGTTGGACAAAAACGGAAATCCCGAGAAGGACGCTGAAGGGAATGAAGCTACAAGTTATTATATGGCAACGACTTGGGCGGGTGCTTCAATAAAATTTATCCTTAAGGATAGAGCGGATCGGGGGAAGGCGTTTTCCGCTTTTGAAACAAAGCAATTTGCCGTAGGCATTCTGAAAGTTCTTAATCAGCTTCATAATAAAGGAATTCTTCATCTTGACATTAAGCCGGCTAATATATTTTTGAAAACAATTGGTATTACTGACGAAGGTGAACCTATTTATGATTTCAGTAACCCGATACTGGGAGATTTTGGGACTACGCTGGAGGTCCGCGATACCGCTGAGCTCAAGCGCATATATGAAAGGTACGGCTCCTATCTTTATATGCCCCCGGAATCAACGGCTTTTGCATATCATTCAGCGAGGAGTGATCTGTACGCTTTCGGGTGGACTCTTTACGAAACGCTTATGGGGGCTTTTCCTGATAATGATGACCCATATTACTATCTTCATAATCCGCCGGAAATTTCACCGGAAGCTGATAGGAAGATCCCTAGGGGCTTTTTACCTTTTATCAAAGGATTAGTTGATCCTGAATGGAGCAGCAGGTTGGCTTCGGCGGAAGAGGCCCTTAAAATGGCAGAGGCGATACCCGTTGTTCTGCCGCCTGCGCCGCCGCTGCATTTCGAGGCCCTTGCGCTAAAAGACGAAAAGGGCGAAAGGAAAGACGTCGACCCCGTAAAGGAAAAGACAGACAGGGAAAAGACAAGAAAACCAGTTCCGGGCGTTGAAATAAAGAACGTAAGAGGCGAAGACGTGTTCGATATGGCGCCGGATGAGCTTGAATCGATCAGAAAAGCTTTAGACCTTAAGACCGACAGGGAAGTAGGGGCGCTTATCCGCGAGGCATTCTCCGCACTGGACGCCTGGGGCATTGACACAAGACGCATCAAGGATAAGAAGATCCTCATCGCTCTTCTTAAGAAAAACGCGTCAAAACATCTTTTTGAAGACCACAGGGAGGATGATTTTGTAGGAATTAATGAGGATTTTCTGGATATTGGTGATCCGAAGATCAGAAGGATCCTCTTCATTGTCGGCCTGGCGCACGAATTAAGGCACGAGGCTGGTATTGTAGGGGAGCGCCTTGATCTTGACGCGATGCTTACCGCCGATCTTTTAATAAGAGAAGACGTGG
>JBAROI010000009.1:0-4897 GCA_049642015.1 Candidatus Omnitrophota bacterium
TGCCCTTTTTCTTTCCCGCTACTATCTCCCCTATGTTTGCACAGACGTCTTTTTTTGACAACTGTTTTTTCCGCAGGGGTACGTTTATTTCGCCCGAATGGCTGGCCTGTTCCCAGGCGTCAACAACGACCCTGGCTTTTTTCAAGATCCGCGCGTCAAGTTCCTGTTTGCCTCTGGCGTCGGCTCCGATAGCGTTTATGTGAGTGCCTTTTTTGATCCATTCCGGCCTTACAAGCGGTTTCCGTGAAGGGGTCGTGGTGACTATTATATCGCTATCCTCAACGCAGGACCTGACCGTCGGGGCGGGTTTCATTTTAAACTTTTTCCTTTTTCCTGCCCTTTTGATAAATCTTTTCACTTCAGCCGGCTTGACTCCCCATACGCTTACTTCTTTAATATTAAAATTTTCGTTCAAGGCTGCCAACTGGGCCTGGGCCTGTATGCCGCAGCCCACCAGGGCGACTTTTTTGGAATCCGACCTGGCGAGGTACTTTGCCGCTACGCCACCTGCCGCGCCGGTCCTTAAAGCCGTCGCGTGCGTAGCGTCCATCACGCAAAGGGGAAAACCCGTCGTGGGGTCGCTCAGGATCATTATCGCCATGACAGTGGGCAGGCCTTTTTTTCTGTTTTCGGGGTGCACGTTCACCCACTTTATGCCGCTCGCCTTAAAGCCATCTACATGCGCCGGCATCGCGCGAAAGTCACCATGGTATTTATCAAGGTGAATATATACTTTGGGCGGCATCTGCACCTTTCCCTGGCCGTAAAACTTGAACCCCTTCTCAACCGCCCGTAACGCTTCCTTCATAGTAACGATCTTTTTGATAGTTTTGCCATCCAAAATCAAAGTCCTGCGTTTAGCCATATTTACAATCCTCCTTATTCATAAGGTATAACATATAATTATAACTTTTTCCACCATTAGAGGGTATAATATATAACAATTATCGCAGTTGACAATGGTACCTATTTTTTCTATAATTTAGTCTCCGCATGCATATTTCATCAACGCTCCCCGGTAGCTCAATGGTAGTAGCGACTGGCTGTTAACCAGTAGGTTGTTGGTTCGAGTCCAACCCGGGGAGCCAATTTCTTATGATTACCCCCCCTCACAAGTACCTGTGGGGGTAATTTTTTAGTAAGGTTATATCAATAATTCGAAGCACCATGAAAAACATAATAATCAAAATATACTATGAAATAATGAACCGTGTTTTGAACCTGGTGGGATTGAAGACACAAAGCGAACTAAATTACTGGAAAGCAAGAAAAGCCATAGAAAATGTTCTATCTAATGAACATTATGAGTTTTTTTATACCACGCATTTTGGTCTCGATAGAACTTTTTTTTATGGTAAAAAAATATTAGATATCGGGTGCGGACCTCGCGGCAGTCTAGAGTGGGCCCATAACGCTTCGGAGCGCGTGGGATTAGACCCCTTAGTTGAGTCTTATCATAAATTAGGAATTGAACATCATAAGATGAAATACGTATCTGCACCCGCAGAACACATTCCTTTTCCTGATGGTTATTTTGATGTTGTGACTTCTTTCAATTCGCTTGACCATGTAGATAATCTTGAAGAATCTATAAATGAAATAGTCAGAGTCGTTGCTTCCGGTGGATTGTTTTTATTTTTAACAGAGGTCAACCACCCTCCTACCGCCCGTGAGCCAATATCGTACTCCTGGGATATTGTAGAAAAATTTAAGCCGGACTTAAAAATTGCTGAAGAAAAACACTATGAAAGACCAGTTAATGGTATGTATCAAAGTATACGAGCAGGGATACCGTATGACCATAGTAATAAATCAAACCGTTATGGTATATTATCAGCAAAATTTGTAAAAGAACAATGAGAAACATATTTCATGAATTACACTATGCTATAAGGATATTTTTCCTTAATCCGATAATCTTTCTAAGGAAATTTTTCAACAGGATCTTCCTTTTTCTCGTCCCCTGGCCAAAAGATAAAACCCAGGTCAAGATCGGCGAGCATATCATCCAAACACAGCCATCCAGGAATCTCTGGCGTAAATCCATATGTTTCAGGCAATGCGATATTGAAATAGAAGATAACCTCAAAAAATACCTTTCGCCTTCGGGAGTTTTTATAGACGCGGGAGCCGGGATCGGCTACTTTTCCGCCATTGCTTCCGATATCGTCGGGGGATCGGGTAAAGTTCATTGCTTTGAGCCGAATCCTTTCTGCGGGGAATCGATCACAAAAATGATCAAAAACAGCCCAAACTCAAATATCATTTTCAATAATTGCGCGCTGGGAAATTATAATGGCTCTCATAAATACTACATAAAAAGCCAAAAAAGCAAAGAATCAACGATTGTGTCGATGGTGGAAGGGGTCATTAACAATGTTGGCGGAGTGAAAGAGGTCAGGGTACAAAGACTGGATGACTATTTAGAACAAAATAAAACAGACCGTGTTTCCTTGATAAAGATCGACGTCGAAGGATATGAATATTTTGTCCTCCAGGGATTATCCAAATTCTTCGAAAAAACATCGTTCAAGCCGCCGATAATCTGCGAGATCTTTACCCCCGCATATAAAAAGCCTGATCTTTCCCTGGAAAGATTAGAGAGCTACATGAAGAATTACGGTTACCGGGCATACAATATTTTCAATCCGAGGAAAAAAGTGGACATATGTTCGCTGAAAAACACTACTGACGTGGTGTTCAAAGCAGAGTAACCGCTAATCGCGCTTGATCGCTATAACTTCCAGCCTATCCCCGAGATAGAATAATCTTCCGAGATTGTAATATATCGCAATTAAGACAGCGGCTAATATTTTTTGAGACGCGGTTTCTGCAGCCTTTCCGGAAACATCTTTTTCTTCAGGGGCCGGCTTTCCGGTTCTCTTCCGGGTAAATTCCCTAATAATAAAATACAATCTATGCGATTCAGGGATACCGTAACTGGTTATCGAAAGCTTTTTAACGCTCTCGGCTATATCAGTGTTGGAAAATAGCCAGCGGATACTTTTATGGGTAAAATAGTTGGCATGCCCCGGGGGAGTGTTGTGATAGAAGCTCGACATGTTCAGCTTTATGGCCAACGATCCATAGTTCGGGATCCCCGAAAAATAAGCAATACCGCCCGGCTTTAACGCCCTCATTATTTCTTTTACATGCTGGTATGGTTGAACGATGTGCTCAAGCGTTGAAGTGCTTGTAATTACGTCAAAATGATTTTCCGGCAAACCGGATTTTTCCAATTCCCCTGAGTATAAGGTATAACCATACTTCTGGGCGAATTCCTTTGCCCATGGTGATGCATCTATCCCGTAGGCCTCCCATTTTTGATCAACAAAATATTTTAAAAGCGTTCCATTGCCGCATCCTACGTCCAAAACTTTGCCCTTACCGGCCATATTTGACAATCTTTTTACGATGCTTTTAAACCATAAACTATCGATAAAAGTTTGTCTTTCTTTATATTTAGCAATGGCTTCTTCATCGTAATTGAAATTGACTTCCTTGATGCGCTCATCTTCCAGGTTCGCGTAGACAAAACCGCACCTTACGCATCGGAGGAGTTCGGTATCATTAAGAACTCTCTCGGTATCGGCCCGCTTTTCTTTGCAAGCTGGACAGGGTTTTAAAAAAACTTTTGAATTCATATTTCACAGATTTCCTTTTTTAAAATTCTACATCTTCATCCCCTATTAGTCCAGCAGAATAGACATCTGCTTCTATTCATCTATATCCAACACCCGGACTTTATGATAAAATCGCAATATGCAAAACAGAAAAAGATATATCGTCCATATTGACATGGACGCGTTTTTCGCGGCGGTGGAACAGCGCGACAATCCCGCCTACAAAGGAAAACCCGTGATCGTCGGGGCAGACCCTAAGGACGGCAAAGGCCGGGGTGTCGTGTCCACGTGTTCTTACGAAGCCAGGAAATTCGGTATACATTCGGCCTTACCCATTTCGATCGCCTATAGAAAGTGTCCGAACGGAATATTCTTGCGGGTCGATATGGCGAAATACGCGCATGAATCCCATAAGATCTTCGAGATCCTGGAAAAGTTCACGCCCGACATCGAACCTATCAGCATTGACGAAGCGTTCATGGATATATCCGGAAGCTGGCATCTTTTCGGGACGCCCCTTGAGACATGCCGCAAGATAAAAGATGCGATCGAGAAAGAAACCGGCCTTACGGCCTCCATCGGTCTTGCCCCGAATAAAATGACGGCAAAAATCGCTTCCGACATCGATAAGCCGGATGGCCTGGTCATCGTAGATAAGGAAAAACTTCTGGACTTTCTCCACCCCCTACCGGTAGAGAAGCTGTGGGGCGTAGGAGAAAAAACCAAAACGGAACTGGTAAAGATCGGCATCCGCACTATCGGAGACCTCGCAAAACACGGCATTGATGAACTGGAGCAATATTTCGGAAAAAACGGAGTGCACGCCTGGGATCTTGCCAACGGAATAGATCCCCGCGAAGTAGAGCCTGTCGATGAGATCAAGTCGATCAGTAACGAACACACATTTGAGAAAGATACCGGAAACCTTCACGAAATAAAAGACGCGCTCATGCACCTGAGTGAAAAGGTTTCAAGACGCCTGCGCAAAGCCGGACTTAAAGGCAAAACGGTTACCTTAAAAATACGTTTCAGCGATTTTAAGACCTTTACCAGGGCTCATACCATAAAAGCGCCTACGAACTTCGTGGACGATATCTATAAAAATTGCCTGCGGAGTCTTGACGAATTTGACATTAAAAAGAGGAGTGTAAGGCTCGTGGGTGCGAAAGTGTCAAATTTTACCGAAGCAGCGTGGAGATCTGAGCTGTTTGATGAAGAAACAGAGGAAACAAGAAAAAAAGAGCATCTTCACAGGGCCCTTGACCGGATAATAG
>JBAROI010000010.1:0-3876 GCA_049642015.1 Candidatus Omnitrophota bacterium
CCTTCGGCTGACATCTATTGGACGATGTCACCTTCGGCCCCTCACCCCGATAAATCGGGGTTCAGGCTCAAACCGCCGAATTTCTTTAAGGGGGAACCGATTGGTTCCCCCTTAATATTCTCCCTCCGTCATATGTATTCAGTTTTGTTTTAACATGTGCGGAGGCGCCGATCCCCCTCAAATATTCCCCTCCTGCGCATGTGCTTATTTTTCTGATTTTTTTGTTGACAAAAAGGTTCATTGGAAATATACTCTATGCACTAAAAAATACATCTATACTATGTATATAGTTTAAGATAGATGAGAAGGGTGTTTTTTCACTCTGTTTTTTCAAACCCCGAAGGCCGAAAGGTCAAAAATGGAGGAAGAAAAAGAATGAAAGAGATAAAGACCGAAGCGTTTGGTCCACACTTGATGCTGGACCTTGAAGAATGCAACCCGGAAAAGCTCAAAGATTATGATCTTATCTTTAACACTCTAAATGAGCTTCCGGATAAGATCGGAATGACGAAGATCACCCAGCCGTACGTGTTCCCGTATTCGGGCCAGATCCCCGAAGATAAGGGCATTACGGGCACGGTGATAATAGCGGAAAGCCACATCTCGATTCACACCTTCCAGGAAAAGGACTACTGTTTTGTCGATGTGTTTTCTTGTAAGCATTTTGACGTCGATTTCGCTGCTGAGTACCTTATAAACACTTTCGAGTCAAAGAAATACGACAAACACATCGTAAACAGAGGCAAAAATTTCGTCCGACACTACCAGACCGAAGAAGCGGCGTCCCTTTAGGGTAGGCCGTTCAACTAAAGATGAAAGAATACACCGGTTTTGCTGGTCTGGATAGGGAATTTACGGATTGGAATAATTCGAAAATAGCTATCCTGCCAGTTCCATATGATAAAACAAGCACTTGGGTAAAGGGGGCCGACAAGGGCCCCCTTGCTCTTATAGAGGCTTCCTCTGCCGTAGAACTCCACGACATCGAAACAGATTCCGAGGTTTACAAGCAGGGGATCCACACCCTCCCGTTCCTCAAAACAAAAAAAGCCCCGAAAGGGATGATAGAGGACGTTGAGAGGGAGGTCTCGAAGATCATAGACGCCGGCAAATTTACCGTCGTCCTTGGCGGAGAGCATTCGGTCAGCGTCGGTTCAATAAAGGCCCACTGTTCCAAGTATGAAAACATTTCAGTGCTCCAGCTCGACGCCCATTCCGATCTTAGAGGCGAATACGAAGGATCGAGATATAGTCACGCCTGCGTAATGGCAAGGGTCGGGGAGATGTGTCCCGCCGTCCAGGTCGGGATAAGGAGCATGTGCGCCGAAGAAAAAGCAAGATTAAACCCTGACAATACTTTTTTCGCTAAAGACATCGTGAACAGCGAAGAGTGGATAAACAGGGTGCTTGATAAGCTGTCGCTTAACGTATACGTGACAATAGACCTGGATGTTTTCGATCCGTCTATTATGCCTTCGACCGGGACACCGGAACCGGGAGGGCTTACGTGGTACCCGGTCCTTAAACTTTTGCGTTCTGTAGCTGAAACCAAACACGTGGTGGGCTTCGATGTTGTCGAACTTTGCCCGAACGGATCGAACAAAGCGCCGGACTTTCTGGCGGCAAAACTCGTTTACAAATTTCTGAGCTACGTTTTCAAATAGTTGTCATTCCCGCGAAGGCGGGAATCTATAAAAAGGAATAAAAATGAAAAAGAAAGACCTGTTAAAAGACACCATTAAACACATCGACATAAAAAAACTGGACGCGACAAAATTCGTAGAAGCGATGGGAGACATGTCCTTTACCGCGCGCGACACGGCAAGGGCCTCGAAGATCTTCGACATGATGCTCCGCGACAAAAGCTGTACGACCGTCCTTTCTCTGGCCGGCTCGACGAGCGCCGGAGGATGCATGCAGGTCTACGTGGACCTGGTTAAAAACAACATGATAGACGCCATTGTCGCCACGGGCGCTAGCATCGTAGACATGGACTTCTTTGAGGCGCTGGGATTCAAGCATTACAGGGGCACCCAGCACGTAGACGACAATAAACTCCGGGACCTTTACATAGACAGGATATACGACACCTTTATCGACGAGGAAGAGCTCCAGGAGTGCGATAGGACGATCACAGAGATCGCCGATTCCCTTGAGAGGCGGCCTTATTCATCCCGCGAATTTATTATAGAGATGGGCAAGTACCTCAAGAAGAACGCAAAAAAGAAGAATTCACTCGTCCAGACCGCTTATGAGAAAAAAGTGCCTATTTTCTGTCCGGCTTTCTCGGATTCAAGCGCCGGTTTCGGCCTCGTGCTCCACCAGTGGAACAATAAAGGCAACTGCGTTTCAATAGATTCAGTAAAGGATTTTCTTGAGCTTACACAGATCAAGATGAAGGCGAAAAACTCGGGCATCCTCATGATCGGCGGGGGAGTGCCGAAGAACTTCATCCAGGACACGGTCGTTTGCGCGGAGGTCCTCGGCAAAGAAGTCGACATGCATAAGTACGCCGTCCAGATCACCGTCGCCGACGCCCGCGACGGCGCCTGCTCAAGCTCCACGCTTAAGGAAGCTTCTTCCTGGGGCAAGGTAGACACCGCCTACGAGCAGATGGTATACGCGGAAGCCACTTCAGTCCTTCCGCTCCTTGCGAGCTACGCGTATCACAAAGGAAGCTGGAAAAAAAGAAAGATGCGCAAATGGAACGACCTCTTTAAGGACTAGTAATGAAAGCATACGAATTCGGCAAGATCGAAAAAAAGTGGCAGAAAAAATGGAGAAATGACGGCCTTTTCAAGGTTAACGAAAAGGACATCAAAGATAAATATTACTGCCTGATGATGTTTCCGTACCCGTCAGCGGGGCTTCACGTAGGCCACGGAAGAAATTACATCATAGGCGACGTCGTGGCCAGGTACAAGATGATGAAGGACCTCAACGTTCTTACCCCCATGGGCTGGGACGCGTTCGGTCTTCCCGCTGAAAACGCAGCGATAAAAGACGGCGTCCACCCGAAAAAGTCCACACTTAACAATATCTCCAAGATGAAGAAGCAGCTTGATTCCTGGGGCGTAGACTACGACTGGACGCGTGAGGTCACTTCGTGCCTCCCCGATTATTACAAGTGGACGCAGTGGATATTCCTTAAACTTTTCGAAAAAGGCCTGGCTTATCGCAAGAAGGCCTTCGTCAACTGGTGCCCGTCCTGCAATACCGTCCTTGCCAACGAGCAGGTCGTGAACGGAGCCTGCGAAAGGTGCGACACAAAGGTCGAGCAGAAAGACCTCGAACAGTGGTTTTTTAAGATCACGGATTACGCGCAGCGCCTTCTGGATGATATCGAAAAGCTGGACGAATGGCCGGCGAAGGTAAAGATCATGCAGCGCAACTGGATCGGCCGCTCGGAAGGCGTCAACATCGATTACCCGATAGTGGACTCCGACAAAAAGCTCACATGCTTTACGACACGCGTTGATACTATTTACGGATGTACGTACATGGTCTTAGCCGTCGAACACCCGATGGTAGAGGAGCTTGTGGCGGACTCTCCCGACAAAGAAAAGATAATGAACTTTGTCAACGAAGTCCGCAACGAATCCATGTTAGAGAGAGTCCAGACGGAGGCCGAGAAGAAGGGAGTTTTCACAGGAAGGTACGTTATAAACAAGATAGACGGAAGGAAGATCCCCCTCTGGATAGCCAACTACGTTCTCATGGAATACGGCACGGGCGCCGTCATGGCAGTTCCCGCGCACGACCAGAGGGATTTTGAATTCGCCAAGAAATACAGCCTGCCCATAAAAGTAGTTATAGATAACCCCGAAGAACACCTGGAAGCCGATAAGATGACAGAGGCCTATGAAGACGAGGGCG
>JBAROI010000015.1:0-1897 GCA_049642015.1 Candidatus Omnitrophota bacterium
CTGATCAGGGCCCGCAACATGGCCAGTGAGATCAGGGACAGATACGATAAGGCTGAAAAGGATCTAAAGAAAAAAGAAACAGACCTGGAAGCCGCGAAAGTTGCGCTTTTAACGTTCATTGAAGAGCATTTCGAACCCGCAGAATTTTACCGCATAAGAGCTGCCATACGCGAAGAGATCGGCGAAGACGCCGACCTCAAGGACGTATTCGCGGGGCTCGAAGCGGGCGAAAAAGTCGTCGCCGTTGTTGATATCGCAGACGAAATAAAGATAACGATCAGCAGCGTGGAACAGGCGGAAAAACTGAGGACGCTCGGAAAAGCGCGATTTCACCGCGTGGGTCCCCCGCGCCTGGAAAGCCTCACCGAGACGCTTAGAGAAGAAAGGTTGATCCAGTATCTCAGGTCATACAACCTTGAGCCCGGCGAAGTCCTACACGTAATAATAGCGGATAAGAGCACGGCCCAAAAAAGGCGTCATATTCTGGAGCTGTATGACAAAGGCATTCCTATATACTGCACCACAGAGGAAAAAAGAGAAAAACTTGACATTCTCCGGGAGGACGGCGTTCCGGAGGCGTTCCAGGATCTTGGGGAAGGCGAAAAGCTTGTCGCTGCAGTCGATGATAAAGAAACAGAGATAATGAGCGAAGAGCACGCCAGGGAACTGGCGAAAAGATACGACGCCAAGTTCTATCTGGTCACGCCGGCCAGGAGGATCCAGCTAATATATGGAGAGGATCAAAGCGCTGCCAGAGAGTTCTGGAAGGCATTCAATGAAGGCGCAAGAGCCTATGCCGAGATAAGCGATACGGCCCGTGAGACATGGGCAAGCAATTTTGAACATATCGAATCAGGGGCCTTTCAGGTAGCCGGGACAGGACTCGAAGGCGCGATATATTTGCTGAACGAAATTCAAAAGGCCAGGAACATCGAGGAAACAGGCCTGGAGATTTACCGTGTAACGAAAGAACAAGAAAGCCCGCTTAGGGGCAGGGTCGCGATCAGGGCAGCCTTAAGAGGTCTCGAGGACGGAGAGAAAGTGGTCGCCACGGTAAGACGCGTAGAGCTGGACATAAAAACCACGGAACATGCCGAAAAACTTGCCGAAGACGGTGTGAAGTTATACCGGGTAAGGGAAGAAGAACGGGTAAAGCTCGATTCCGCCTCTGACGTAGAGAAGATATTCGAGGAGAGCGAAACTGCCGGGAAGATCATTGCGAAGATTGGCGATGAAGAGGATGAAGGGATAGAAGTCAAATCGATAATACAGGCGAGAAAGCTCCTGGAAAGAGCCGGAGTCAGGTTTTACCTTAGGAAGATTGAAGAGGAAGGGGGCGTCGAAAAAGCCAAGGATGTCGAAATCGAGGAATACAAGGATGTCGAAAGGATCCTTAAGGTCGGAGAACTCCAGGAAGACGAAAAGGTATTTGTCTTACTGCACGGGGAGAGGACGCAAGTTGAATCAGTAGAGGATGTGAAAGAAAAACTCGGAGAACTGACAGACGCGGCGAAGTTTTATAAAAAAGAGTACAGGAACGTAAGACTTACGAGCATGGATGAAGTCGTGAGAGCGCTCGGGAGCCTGAAAGAGGGCGAAGAGGTATTTATACGAGAAGACGGCAAAAAAGCTGAAGTGGTATCCGCGAAAAAAGCCCGGAAAACGCTCAGAGAGCTGCAGTTCCATCATTTAAGGTTTTACCGCGTAAAAGGCGACAGAAAAATAAGGCTGAGGAAGTTTCACAAAATTGAAGAAGCTTTCGGGCATCTTGAAGAAGGTGAAAAGATCACGCTCGAGCGGAACGGAATAGAGCTGGAAGTAGATTCGGTAGAACAGGCCAGACAGGCTTTAAATAATGTCAAGTTCCCCAAATTCTTCCATAAAAAAGAAAAGGTCA
>JBAROI010000030.1:0-2332 GCA_049642015.1 Candidatus Omnitrophota bacterium
TCGGCCGTATTCCAGGTGTTAGAAGAGCTTGGCGTGGCGGATAAGCCGATCTATACTGTTTTGAATAAATCAGATAAGCTTCCGGATGAGCATGAAGCCGAGCGCATCAAGCGCAAATTTCATAATGCAACTATAATATCTGCCCTCAAAAAACAAGGTTTTGAACAGCTTCTAGACCATATAGTCAACTATCTGCAGAAGGACATGGAGGATATCAGGATAACCCTTCCTCACAAGCATTATTCCCTCGTGAAAATGATCCGTGAAAACGGCAGTATAAAAGAAGAGGAATATAGAGAAGAAGGCGTTTTTATAAGCGCCCGCGTCCCCAAAAAGGTCAAATACTCCATCTTCAAGAAACTAAAGACAAGCTGAAAATTTCTTGACAAAAATAATGATAGTGATATAATCTAGCACTCGGACTAATAGAGTGCTAAAACGAACTTGACTTATCTATTAATATGATTACACGCATCAATAACAGGAAAGATGAACGTAAGTTTTTTGTTCTGAGGCACATAGTGCATGAATACGTCTCTACCGCTTCACCTGTAAGCTCGAAAATCGTAGCAAAGAGAATGGGTGGCGATATTTCAAGCGCTACTATTCGGAATATTATGGGCGAACTGGAAGAATCGGGCTATATCGCACAGCCTCATACGTCGGCAGGACGTATTCCGACACATGCCGGATACAGAAATTACGTGAATAAGGCCAAGGACAGAATACGCTTTGAAGAGAAGCAGGCCCAGAGGTTAGCCGCAGAATACTCCCGCCGCATAAGGAGCATGAAGGAAATTATCGAAAGGACCTCACTTTTAATAAGCCAAGAGCTGCATAATGCCGGAATTGTTATGTGGCCCAGCATAGAAGATTCTTACCTGAAGCGCATTGAACTTATAAAACTAAGAGCCGAAACTGTCCTGGCAGTTCTCGTGACGATGACCAATGCCGTGAAAAACTTTATAATAAAACTGGACAAGGACGTAGAGGCGACTGAACTTGAAAGAGCGGCAAATTTTGTGAATTATAACTGCGAATATTTGACTTTTTCCGGTATATCCGCCGAATTAAAACGCATGCTTCGCGGTAATGATGACGGGCAAAGGAAGGAGACGCTCGATACAATTAAAACCGCTCTCGAAGTCATAGACGCGGTTATCGAGGAAAATATCGAGAATGAGATATATTGGGAAGGTCTGAATTATTTTCTGGAAAGGTCCGAATTCCAGGATCTGGGCATGACAAAAAGGATACTTCAGATATTTTCGGAAAGAAAAGATCTTGTCAATCTCATGAGAAGTGAACTTCCGCATAGGGGCCTGAGAATCTATATCGGGAAAGAAAATAACTCGGAAATGCTCAGCGAATGCAGTGTAATAACGTGCGGGTATGAGCTTAACGGGAAAACCCTGGGAAGGATAGGCGTTATAGGGCCCACAAGGATGGATTACGATAATGCCCTATGCACAGTGAGCTGTTTGTCGGACCTTGTCAGCGCGAAACTTGAAGAGATCAACGGCTAAGGAGAAAAATGACCCGTAAAAAGGATTCCAAAAAGAAAGCCGCTATAGAAATAATGGAAAAAGACCTGGAAGAGCTTAAGAAAAAAGCTGAAGAAAGGGACGAGTATTACAATAAGTGGCTGAAGGTCCATGCCGAATACGATAATACGCGCAAGCGTATCGAAAAAGAAAAAACGGACCACATGAAATTCGCCAATGAAGGCATTATTTCACAGCTTTTTCCGATAGTGGATAATTTTGATATGGCTCTGGCGGCGATGGAAACGGCCAAGGATAAGGAAGCGGTCATGGACGGCATCAAGCTTGTTCAGAAAGAGTTTCACCGGATACTTGATGAAAACGGTGCCGAAAAAATAAAGACCGTTGGTGAGAAATTTGACCCGCATGTTCATGAAGCCGTTTCAGCGGTTGAAACGGATGAGCATCCCGACGGGATGATTTTGGAAGAAGTTAGGCCCGGATATACGCTGAATAAGCGACTTCTGCGGCCCGCGCAGGTAAGGGTAGTTAAAGAAAAGAAAAAAGAAGGAGGAGAAAATGGGTAAGATAATTGGTATCGATCTGGGGACGACCAATTCTTGTGTCGCGATCATGGAAGGTAAAGAACCCAAAGTTTTAGAAAATTCCGAAGGCTCAAGGACTACGCCCAGCGTTATTGCTTTCACGAAAGCTGGGGAAAAACTTGTTGGTCAACCGGCAAAACGCCAGGCTGTTACCAACTCCGAAAATACCATATTCAGCATTAAACGTTTCATGGGAAGAAAACATTCCGAAGTCGCGGTGGAAGAAAAAATTGTCCCTTTTAA
>JBAROI010000043.1:0-3483 GCA_049642015.1 Candidatus Omnitrophota bacterium
CGATTAAAATAGCAAAACACATAAAGGGCAACGATCCGAAACAGGCGCTGTGTCTTTTGAGAGAATACCTGGTAATGAAACGGTTGGAAGGCGTCCATGGCGTCCTTCACGCTCACGACATCGGCTACAGGAAGATACTGAACGAGCAGGGAGAGCATATAGGAAATGAGATTATTGTTGTCAGAGACCTTGTAGAAGGAGTATCCCTGTACGATGTAATGCGGCGCCCGGATGCTCACGAGGTTAAACTTAGCCCTATAGACACGATCAAACTGGCGAAGTCGATCGTGAGAACGGTTGAAGAAATGCACGCGAAGGGAATAATCCACGCCGACTTAAAATTATCTAATATATTCTTAACAAAGATCGGGAGGAATAAGTATGATCTTGCCAATCCTCTTTTGGGGGATTACGGCATTTCCTTACGCTTACCGGAAGAGGGGGTCGTCAATCTGGGGAGGCTCCCCGGCACGCCTAGTTATCTTCCTCCGGAGGCCTGTGAAAAGAGAGAGTACAGCACGAAGACGGACATGTACGCGTTTGGCTGTATTTTATACCGCTTGTTGGCCGGCAAACTGCCTTTTGTGGACGCGCCGGAAGAAAATCTGGGGGTTTTTGTGACGCGCAAGAAAAAAGGCGCTGTTAGCGTAGGGGTTTATAATCATGATGTTCCGGCATCCCTTGAGAAAGTGATCATGAAATTACTTGATCCAGACCCTGGTAAGCGTTATGAATCCGCCACGGAAGTAAGGCACGCCCTGGAGTGTATAGAAAAGGAGGTGTCTCCCGACGGGCTCTACCGGCATCCGTTTTCAAAAGTGCGTCAAGAACCGACACCGGAATTCAGGGAGCAGTCCCTTAAGGCTATAAAAGATAATGCCGAAGGTAAAAAACTCGTGGAGAAACTCGCGCAGGCATTAATGGACCTGGCCGGCCTGACCCCGGGCAGCCAGAAAAAAGAAAAGGTCATTCTTGCGCTGGACCTTGACCTCGGGGAGGGGGATATAAACAAGCTTTTCGAAGAGCTTGCCAAGGTGCTTCCGCCCTTGACCGACAAGAAAGGTGAGCTCGGGCTTTTCCTCCGGAACCTTGAGATAATAAAAGGCAGGGGCAAGGATTTTTCCGAACGGATCAAGCACTTGGACATAAAAGATGAGAACCTGATCGTAATAACCCCGCACGCGGAATACTACGACAACCTCTCGCGGGCTACTGTAGCCGAAGTCGAAAGAAGCGGATTTCCCAAGGGCGCGTATATACCGCTGCTTGAGATAGCCCTTTTCGCGGTCGCGAAACACCTTGCGTCAAAAGAAGATTCGATAATAAAAAGCGAAGACCTGCAAAAGTATTACCGGATGATACCGAACGTGATCCTGGCCGATGACCTGGGAAAAGCGGAGTATAAAAGACTGTTCCGTGACGGTTCAGCGAAAAGATTTATTATAAGGCTTATACCGGACGCTGTTCCGTTCACGGACGAGGTCCAGGAGCTCAGAGACAGCCTCATGGCGGCATTGAGACGCGCGTAAAGCAAGATCAGCAGAAATAAAGGAGAGAGTTAAAACTCTTTTTTGAGCCGGACGACGATCTGTTTGACTATCCTGTCCGGGGTCGAAGCCCCGGCCATGATCCCCACCTTTTTAACGCGTTTGAACCAGGCGTGCTTCAAGTCTTTTGCCGATTCTATCCAGTGTGTCTTTTTGTTTATTTTTTTCGCGATCTGGTACAGCCTTTTCGTATTGGCGCTCGTGGGCGAGCCGACGATCAGGACAAGGTCGTTTTTTCCGGGGAGAGATTTGATCTCCTGCTGTTTGATGACCGTGGTGCGGCAGGTCGTATTATAAAGCCTGACTTCGGGTATGACCTTTTCAAGACGTTTCATAACGGCGTTTATGTTTTCTATCATCTGCGTTGACTGGGTGATGACAGCCGCCTTTTTCACGCGTTTTAGTTTTTCCCGGGGGATCTTACGGGGAGATTCTATTATTACGGGCTTGTTTTTAAGCTGACCGGCAATGCCTTTTACCTCGTCATGCCCCGTATCCCCGATGATTATTATCTTATTGCCTTTCTCCAGCCTCCTGGCTATTTTATAAATGTCTTTTACTTTCGGGCAGGTAGCGTCTACGATCTTGTATCCGCATTTTTTAGCTCGGCCAAAGGTTTTTTTAGGAGCTCCGTGAGCCCTTATCACGAGGATGGAATTTTTCTTCGGATGTATCTTGCCTATCTTTTTTACGCCTTTTTCGGCCAGTTCCTGGACGACAAAAGTGTTGTGGACGATATCTCCAAGGATGTATACGGGTTTTTTATCTCCGCTCAGGTCTTTGCAGATGTTTATCGCGCGCCTGACGCCGAAACAGAATCCCGAGCTTTTCGCGATATTTATTTCCATATTTTTTTCTTGAGTGATCCGGTTTTTGCGAAGAAGTCCCGCACGAACTTTTTGAGCACTTTTTTGGACCCGGACTTCATCCGGAGCTCGCCGCAGAGAGAGTCGGCTTCCTGGAGGAGCGACTCGATCTTATCCAGGCAGTAAATATGGGCGCCTGATCTTTTTACCAGCTTCCTGAATTCAACAAGGTCGCTGTGTGTTTTTTTGCTTTTCTCGAGAAAGTTTTTAAGCTGTTTTTTGTCTTTTCCTTTAAGGGAATTGTACGCTTTCCATACCAGGAGTGTCTTTTTAGATTCATTGAGGTCCGAAAGAACAGGTTTACCGATCTCTTTGCTTGAAGCGAACATGTCAAGGAGGTCATCCTGGATCTGGAACGCCTGTCCCAGGGCGATCCCCATCCTGGAAAGTTTTTCCAACTCCTTTTGATCTGCTCCGGCAAGCATGGCGCCAACGAGCATAGGCCCTTCAAAGGTGTATTTTGCGGTCTTAAGGGTGTAGATGCGGAAGACGTCTTTCTGGCTTATTTTTTCTATTTTTTGCGTTCCACCGATTATGTCTATAAATTCCCCGGAACCCGTAAACATTGCGGTTTCAATGAATTTTTTCAGGGCTTTTTCCTTGCGCGAGGGGTTTTCATCAAGCGAGAGGAATACGTTCACCGCCATCGCGAATATTATGTCTCCCGCCGCGATGCTCAGTCCTGAGCCCAGCTCATTTCCGCCGGGGAAGGAGAGAGACCTGTTGAAAAACCTGTGGAGTGTGGGTTTTCCGCGACGGAGGTCTGATTTATCGATCACGTCGTCATGCACGAGCATGAAGTTGTGCAGAAGTTCCAGGGCGAGGGAAGAGCGCACAAGCTTTTTGTAGGGTACGTTCTTTCGTTTGGTATACCCCTTGTAACCGGCGATGAAGAGGGCCGGTCTTATCCTTTTTCCTTTTCTTAAAAAGAAATCCTTGAGCCCTTTAAAAAGGAGGGGAGAGACCCGGTGCAGCCCGTACTCTTTCTTCATATCCCCCAGGAAGAGCCGCAAATCTTCGTCTATATCTTTTCTTAATCTATCCAGCATAGCGCTATTACTTTAACACAA
>JBAROI010000049.1:0-35996 GCA_049642015.1 Candidatus Omnitrophota bacterium
GCTTCGCCTATCTTCTCCCCCACGGTCACGGCCTGAAAAGCGACTACGTCAAAGCCTTCCGGACCGGGCGCGAAATAATCCGAAAGCGCTCCTCCCGTGCCGGGCCTCACCCTTTCAAAAGAAATACTCTCCTTCAGCTTCCCGCTTTCATCAAGGATCTCAAACTCCTCGCCTTTAGCGCGGCACTTGAAATATCCGTAAACCGTTTTAAAGTCAAGCCAGCCCTTCCGCAGAGATTCTTCCCTGAGTTCTTTTAAAAGCGGCTTGTATTCTTCCTCGATAAGCCGTTCTTTTTCTTCCTTGGACTTTCCCGCGGCCCACGTAACTTCGAAAAGCATGCGTTCGTCAAGATGATCAAACACCTCGTCAGCAGGGATATTCGATATAGCCCTCACCCCGTAGAACGGCGGAACCGGAACACCCGTCTTTCTCTGCGGTTTTCCGACGGGTTTTTCAATACCGGGTTTTTCGATACCGGGTTTTGATGCAGGCTTTTTGACCTTTTCAAAGTATTCCGCCATTTTTTCTTCTCTCGTCCCCGGCCCCATCAAGGCCTGGAAGACCTTAAGCCCCGTGAAGGCGTCCCTCGCGTAAAAAACCCCGCCATTATAAACGCTTTCGTCTTCAAATTTGGATATCTCCTCCGCAAACCTTTCGTTTACCGGCGAACCTCCGATGATCACGGGATAGCCGAGCCCGGCTTTATGCATCTCCTGCACGCAGGTCTTCATATAACGCGCCGTGGAAACAAGAAGGGCGCTTAACCCCACTGCGTCCACTTTATTCTTTTCCGCTTCTTCGATTATTTTTTCCACCGGGACCTGTTTGCCGAGATCTATGACCTCAAAGCCGTTGTTCTGGAGTATCATCTTGACCAGGTTCTTGCCTATATCGTGAACGTCACCGAAAACGGTCGCCAGGAGTACCTTCCCTCCTTTATACACCTTGTCGCCGGGGATAAACCCGTTCAAGTACTCTATCGCTTTCCGCATAACCTCGGCAGACTGAAGGACATACGGAAGGACCATCTCGCCGGAGTCAAGCTTTTCGCCCACTTGCCGCATGGCTTCCATGAGCACGTTACTTATAAGGTCTTCAGGTTTACATGTCTTAAGCGCTTCTTCCAGGAGGGGTACAATGCCGGCCTTATTGCGATCAAAAATACATCTTTTTATTTTCTCCTCGGGCCGTCCCATTTTTTCTTCTTCAGGCCGGACAATTTTTACGGGAACTTTTTTAGCAAAATGGTCCACGAACCTTTCAAGCGCGTCCTCTTTTTTGTTAAAAACGAGGTTTTCGGCAAGAGCCTTTTCATCGTTGGGGATCTCTTTGTAACCGAGGCCTTCACCCGGATTAACGATAGCCACGTCAAGACCCGCCTGCAGGGCATGGTGTAAAAATGCCGCGTTCAGGACTTTTCTTCCCTCCTTGGTCAAGCCAAAGGAAATATTGCTTACTCCGAGGACGGTCAGGGCATCCGGGTAACGCTTTTTAAACTCAGATATGGCCTTGCATGTGTTAACAGCCGCGTCCGCGTACTCTTTTTCTCCCGTGCCGAGCGTAAAAGTCAAAAGGTCAAAAAGCAGCCTGTGGGGCTGGAGACCGTATTCCTCCGTAGCCATCTTATATAAACGTTCAGCGACTTCGAGCTTGTGCTTAACGGTTTTGGCCAGCCCCTTTTCGTCGATCGTGAGGTTCACGACAAAAGAAGCGTGTTCTCTTGCAAGAGTAAAAATCCGCGCGGCTCTTTTTCCCCCGTCTTCAAGGTTAACTGAATTTATAAAAGCCGTCCCCGGGTATTTCTGCAAAGCCGCCTCGACCACCTCCGGATCCGTGGAATCTATCATCAGGGGCACCTGGACGCTTTCCCCGAGCCGCCCGGCAAGGACCAGCATATCCCTCTTTTCGGTAGACCTTTCTGAGAGCGCCGCGCAAACGTCAAGCATCTGGGCGCCCTTTCTCTGCTGCTCTTTGCCCAGTTCGACGATCTCGTCAAAATCCTCCTTCATCAATAGGTCCTTCATCCTGCGCGAACCCTGCGTATTGATCCTTTCGCCTACCTTTATCGGGCGGGAGACCTCTTTCAGGTCATATCCCTTGTAAAAAGAAGCGTAATAAGTATTTTCCGGCGGAGTCCTCTTCTTTACCTTTTTCAATACCTCCCTGATCTTACGTATATGTTCCGGAGTGGTCCCACAGCACCCACCTACGACATCGATCCTGTAATCCCGCAGAAATCGGGCCATTATTTCAGCCATTTCTTCCGGGCCGAGTGGATAGGTAGTTTTTCCGTCGGATTCAACAGGAAGTCCCGCATTAGGCACACATGAAACAAACGCCGGCGAGTTGCTGCTTAAGCATCTTACTGCCGGTTCCATCTCCGCGGGGCCCGTGCTGCAGTTAAGCCCTATTACATCGACCTCAAGATATCCGAGAGTGGTCGCGACCGCGGAAACTTCAGTTCCGAGAAGCATCCGGCCGTTATTCGAGAGCGTGCACTGCGCCATGAGCACGAGATCCTTTCGTCTCTCTTTAATGGCCTCCTTTGCGCCGTTAACGGCCGCTTTCATCTCCAGGAGGTCCTGACCCGTTTCGATAAGAAGCGCGTCGGCCCCGCCATCGATGATCCCCAGCGCTTGGTCATAAAAAACCTTTTTAAGTTCACTATACCCGACGTTCCCCAGCGCAGGATCACTGGAAGAAGGTAGTTTGCCCGTAGGTCCCATTGTACCGATAACGTATCTTGGGTGGAGAAAACTGGAAAAGCTGTCCGCGACTGAACGAGCCAATCTTGTCGCGTCATTGTTGAGCTGATACACCTTGTCCTCAAGGCCATATTCCGCGAGTTTAATCGCGTTACCCCCGAACGTGTTGGTCTCGGTCGCGTCCGAACCGGCTTCAAGATAGTCGGAATGGATCTTCCCGATAAGATCGGGCCGGGTGACGGTAAGGTACTCCATGCATCCGGTTTTCCCCCTGAAATCCGCCTCTGAGACCCCAAGCATGTTCATATAGGTCCCGAAAGCCCCATCCAGGAGCACAATATCTTTTTTTAACTTATCTCTAAACAGCTTACTCATCTTACTTAATCCTTAATCCTGAATCCTAAATAATCTCCAGATCATCTTTCTTCGCCCATCCGACTTTACCGTCGGGGCGCTCTATTTTATACCAATCATCTTTTTCTTTCAATATCCTGAGCTCCATCCCCGCGTGTAGCTTGAAAAATGCCGTTGCCGAGTCAAAGGGGCCGTACCTTGAATCGGTTTCAGCCGTAACGACAACCGCATCTTTACCGATCCCTCGCGTTTTATGCCATACTATCGCGGAATTGCAAAGACCGAATAAAAAGGCCAATATTATCACTACAATAAGACGGCGTCGCGTCCCGGGATAATACATGGCAAAAACAAGCAGCACAAGTATGATCATATACGCTCCGGATATCACGATCAAAAGTTCGTTAACGGTAAAATTGTCGGAGTATAATCTGAGGGGCCGCCACCCCCATATGCCTTTATTTTTTTCCCGGAAGCCCCTGTTGATCCTGTTGGACGCAAAACGGTAATTGGCCTTCAGGTCTCCGTCCCGGGGAATAAGGCGTTTGGCCCTTTCATAATTAAGCATGGCCTTTCCCGGGTCCCCGGTCTTAAAATAGGCATTACCAAGATTATAATACAGCGTCCCGTTTTCGTATCCCGCGGCAATGATCTTCTCGTATTCGTCTATGGCCTTACGGTAATCTCCTTTTTCGTAAGCGTCGTTGCCGAGGTGAAAGACCCTCTCCAGGTTGGACTTGTCCTCCTGGGCATGGCATGACGCCGCCAGGCTAAAGGCGATAATAGCGACTAATGTTCTTAATACCGTTTTAAACTTCATCATATAACCTAAAGCTTTGCTTTTTCAAAGTAATCGATAACGCGCCTCACCTTATCAAGCACTTCACCGGCTTCCTGCCTGTCCGAAGCGCCCGAAGCGTACCTGGCCATGTCGCACTTGAAGAAAATCTCGCGCAGCGTATCCAGGACGCCTTTATCCGTCCCGGCAGGCCGCAACTTCTCATCGATGATCTCAAAAGTAACGCTGCCTATGGGCAGGTTGAACTTATCGGCGAGGTATTCCTGAAGCGTCCTGAAAATAGTATCATAAAACTTCTCCACCTCGTCCATGCTAAGGTAAGATCCTGACTCGGCCATCCCGACTCTTGCTTTCTTGGGCGCCCTTAAAAAACGCGCATATCCGGCGTCTGTCCTTATCCTCTCTCTTCTCCTGTGCGCCCCACAAAGGACCAGAAACGCGCAAAGCGGAACAACCTGCGCAGACCAGAATAGCCAGTCCCTGTAAAGAAAATGCCTTCTGGGAGTAAACCTTCCGGCGTGCTCTTTTATGTGAATGATGTCTTTTCCGAGTTTTTCCGGAGGATAAAAGACCTGTCCCGCCCCCGGGATGGAGACCAGCTTGACCGCTTTCTCCAGCTCGGGCTGTTCCATGACCTCAATGGGTATCTTATCTTTTTTTATCGTCTTGTATTTCCCCGTGTTCGGATTTAAAAAACTGAAAGAGATCTCCGGGATGTACTTGACTTCATCAGTTTTAGGGATAACGACCTGTTCATAGATCTTGTTTCCTTCCTTTATTGTCGTCTGGGGTTCATACGTTTTAAAAGCCTCTCCAACTTCGAATTTCGGGACGGTAACAGTATCAAGATTCCCTTCGCCGCTTATGGCCATGCGTATAACGACCGGATCTCCCACTTTTACTTTTCTCGGCTCGGCCTTAACGTCCATTCGAAAATCGCCTATTGCTCCCTGAAAATCGGCCGGTTGATCCTTTTTGGGGAACGGTAATACGGTCACGGTGATCTCTTCCGATCTGAGCTCGATCGGGAACGTCTGGTATCCGAAACTGAAAAAGTCATCATCAAAAATGCTCCTTCCGAATATGGAGGACCTTCTGGGCTCTCTTTTGGCCATCACTTTGCACCCTATCTGCGCCGGACCCAGGATATGCTCTCCCTCTTTGATGCCGAAGATATTCTTCCGGAAAACCATCATGTCGTACCTTTTTCCCCCGTACACTCCAAAGGTCTTCTCGGGTTCCTCAAACTTGCCCGCTGAAAAACCCTCGTGCAGAAATTCAGGGTATTCAATATCCCTCAGGCGCAGGTTATCAACATATAGTTTTATCGTGACAGGAACAACCTCATTGATGTACATCCTGTCCTTTTCAATCTGCATAACAAGAAATATCCTGTCTCCCACGTATGGTCTTTCGGAAGTGCCACTAACGGCCTGAGTAACACTCCAGCGCTGCGCTTTTCCGGGAGTCGCCTGTGCCGACTGCGTCGACGGCGCCAGACCTTTACCGACAAGAAACGTCACGGCACCGGCTCGATATGTTTTTCCCTGGTAGTCCACGGAAAAAGGGCCTATCTTGTAATCGCCCTCTCTCAACGATATGACCAGGTAATTGTGCGTGATCGATTGTGAAACCCTTCCGTTGACTACCGACACCTTCGTGGAGGGGCCGACATATCTTATCTGGAGCCCGTCAACCGGAGGAACATCAGGGCGGGACATATTTTTCGCGCCGTAGAAAGTGATGCTGAGATACACGGGATTGCCTATGGACACCCTGTCCCTTTCCAGGCTCGCCTCAAGCCTCTCCTCCTGGGCTAAGGCAAGGCCTGCCACGGAAAGAAAAATTATTATTGATATGCTTATGATTTTCTTCATTATAGTGCAATCTCTCGCTCATCTTTGATGAGCTCGAGATAAATCCGGCCTTTAGGCCGGATTTACCAATCCCTTACAACCGGAGGCCTTCGTCCTTTCTTGGCCTTTTTCATCTCGTCCCGCAGCCTTGTCTCCTCTTCATCCTGAAGCCTGAGGAGCATTTCGGCTTCTTCTTCGCTCATCTCGCGTTCTAATTCATCCATTGTATCAGGTTTTTGCTGCTTTGGGAATTGCTCCTTTTCCCGCTGCTCTTGCTCCTTCCGCTCCTGTTCCTCCCTCTCTTGCTCTCTTTGCTCCTGCTCCTTTTGTTCCTGCTCTTTCTGCTTTTCCTGTTCTTTCTTTTTCTCCTCTTCTTTCTGTTTCTGCTGCTGCTCTTGCTGTTGCTGTTGCTGTTGCTGCTGTTCCATCTCTTTTATTTTTTGAAGAGTGAACTCATAGTTATATTTTGCGTCCCTGTCATCAGGCGAGACCCTCATGGACCTTTTGTAATATTCCAAAGCTTTTTTGTAGGTGGACATCGCCGAGGCGGGATCCTGTTTTTCCGCCCCTTCGCCGAGACGGAATTCGCTGTTCCCGACATTGTACATCGCTTTCTCTTCAATGCTCTCGTCAACGCCCGCAAGCGACCTTAAGAACGCTTCGGCTGACTTTGCGAACTCGTTCTTGCGGTAAAGCGCAGCAGCCCGGTTATACTGGATCGCCTGGTCATTCGGCTCCTTCTTAAGCGCCTTATCGTAAAGCCCCAGCGCCTCGTCATACTTCTCCTCCTGGTACAGCTTATTCGCCCGTTTCACGTCGCGGCCAACCCCCGCCTCCGCCTCCCCTACGATGATGAGCATTATCGCAACCGCCAACAGTCCGACAAGTACTAGATGTTTGAATTGTTTGAGGCAGGATTTTAAATTTCCGAACGGGCACGGTATCCGAGCGGAACACTCGGATGAGTGCAGAGTATTGAGCAAGAGATGTTTAAGTTGTTTTGAGCAGGGCATCGATTTCTGAGCGAGCATGGTGTCCGCGCGATAGCGCGGACGAGCGAAGAAATCGTTGAGTCTGATTTTCTCGCTGGGAAAATCAGACGTCCCAGCGAAAAACAGCTTAAACATCTCTCGCCTATTCCCCTTGCTGGGGGAACCGGACGCTCCTGCGGAAAACAATTTAAACATCTCTCGGGTCTCTCCTCCTATCCCCTATTAGCGATTCGATAAAGAGAAGAATGATCGCAAGCGCAAGCGGCAACTGAAACCTCTCGTTATATTTCTTCTCCATCTTGCTTTTGAACTCTTCCTTCTCAAATTTCGAAAGCTCCTGATCGTATATAAGGTCCAGGCCGAATTCCGCGCCCGTCGAAAGGACGTACGCTCCGCCTGTATCCAGGGCGATCTTTTCCAGCAATTCTTCGCCGAGCCTGGTCTTGACTATGTTCCCCTGGACATCCTTGAGAAACACTTTTTTCCCGGATTCAGTCACTACGGGAATCAGCTCACCCTCGGCAGTTCCTATTCCCACGCAGTATATTTTTACGTTCGACGCTTTAGCCTTTTCCATGGCCTTATCCACGCCGCCTTCCAGGTCCTCTCCGTCCGTTATGATGATAAGGATATTTTCCTTCTTTACTCCTCCCTCAAACCCTTTAATGGCCGCATAGATGGCCCTGGCAAGAGACGTTCCTCCCACGGGAACCGTATCGACCGTAATGTCATTAAGCGAAAGAAGGAAGCCATCGTAATCTGCCGTCAGCGGACATTGCAGAAAAGCCGTCCCCGAAAATGCTACAAGCCCTATCCGGTCCCCTTTTAATTTCCTCACGAGGTCCTTGATGGCGAGCTTTGACCTTTCGAGCCTGTTGGGGAGGACGTCCTGGGCAAGCATGCTTTTGGACGTATCAAGGGCGATTATTATATCGAGGCCGCGCCTTTTGACTTCCTGCCACCTGAAGCCCCACTGCGGCCGGATCAGCGTGAAAACGAGAAAGAAGACAGCTGCGCCGAGCATCAAATTCTTCAGTCTTCTCCTGCCGGGGTTGTACGACTTGGCGATCTCCTGCAAAAGTTCACCTGAAGCAAACCGCTCGAGGGCCTTCCCTCTTGAGCGCTTGGCCCACATGTAAAAAAGTACAATGCCCGGGATCAGCCACAACCAGGCCGCCATGTAAGGCGCACCGAACTTCATCTTAAGGCAACCTCCTCAAGAAAGTATTGGACAATACAATTTCAGAAATCAATAAAATAAGCGCCGGGATAAGAAAAACGGCAAATAGTTCGTTAAAACTGCTGAAACCGACCTCCTCGATGGGAACTTTTTCCAATTCATCGATCTCCCTGTAGATATCCTTCAGGGATCCCGTATCAATAGCCCGGTAATACATGCCGCCTGTCGTATCGGCTATCTTCCTTAAAAGTTCTTCGTCTATCTCAACTGAAACCGGCCGTAATATTTCGTTGCCGAGCATATCCTGCACCGGGTAAGGGGCTAACCCCCTTTTGCCTGCGCCTATAGTGTATATCCTCACTCCCAGCGTCTTTGCCGCCTCCGCGGCCACTACGGGCGATATTTTGCCGGCGTTGTTTATGCCGTCGGTAAGGAGTATGATGATCTTCCCTCCGGCATCGGTGTCTTTAAGCCGGTTAAGCGATGAACTTATGGCGGAACCTATCGCGGTGCCGTCCTCTATCATGCCTATCTTGACCCTTTCCAGGTTCTTTTCCAGCCAATCGTGATCGAGCGTGAGCGGGCAGACCGTGTACGGGAGAGCAGCAAACGCTACCATGCCTATCCTGTCATTGATCCTTTTCCTTATGAAATCTTCGACTGCTCTTTTTACAACGTACAGACGGTCAACACGCTTTCCTCCTATTTCAAAATCCATGGCGCGCATGCTGGTCGAGGTGTCAATGGCAAGAACGATATCTATTCCCTCCACGTAGATCTTCGTCTCTTCGACGAAGGACTGGGGACGTGCCGCGGCAAGTATAAGAAGGACCAGACATGCCGCCCGCATGTACATAAGGTTGCGGCTCAATACCACCCGTAAAGACGGCTTTAATTGCCTGACCAGGTCCCTGTTGGAAAAACGAAACGAGCTCTGTGAGGCAAACTCGAACTTTTTGGCAAGATATACCGCCAGAGGCACCAAAACGAGCAAAATGAGTACCCAGGGATTAGCAAACCGCATCAGGCCTCATCCCCCTCTTCCTCTGCTGTTTTCGTCTGGTCCACGAGGCGCTCCGCCGACTTGTAGCTGTCGATCATCTCTAAAGAAGTGGGTCCGTATTTAGCGAACTTTACCATATCGCAATGGGATAAAAACTCTCTAAGGAGTTCCTTGTGTTCGTCCGTTAATTCTTCAGACCTCTTGATCACGTTGAGAAACTCTTCCGTCGTCATTTCAGGCGCGCGGTAAGAAAACCTGCCTTCCAGGTAGCGCCTGACAATATCAGAAAGCTGTACGTAATATTCTTTTACGCGGCCCTTGCCGGGCAGGTCCATCGCCTTGAGTTTGTCCAGCTCTTCATGCGCGATCACGTCGGGGGGTTTGGCTTTCTCTTCCAGTAAAAGGCGCGTTCTTTTCCTTCGCCATACCAGCCATGAGAAAACTGCTGCCGCCAAAACTACCGCAAGGAACAGAAAGATCCACAACCCGCCCCCGCCCAGGCCGACAAGCCTCTTAAGGTCTTTTATGTCCTTATCGTCGCCTGTCAGAACGCTTCTGACCTCGATGGGGATCTGCGGACTTTTTTTAGAATGCCATTCTTCTTCCCCCCTCTGGCGGTATTTAATTTCTATCGGGGGGATAACATGCGTACCGGTCGTATATATGCTTAGCACATACGCCTGCCCCTGGACCTGTGATCCGGGCCGATTCGATTTCAGTGGATTGGATCCAACGACCGTAAATTCACCAAGATTTTCGCTTTCCTCCGGAAATATCACTTCTTTCGTGGAAACATTCCGCGCAAGGACTTCCAGTTTTATCCAGTCGCCGATCTCGATCTTCTCCTTATCAACGCCTGAGGTGATCTCCACTGTTTTCCCGGTGTTTTGCGCGGCTTGCGACAGCGGACACGCGAGTAAAATAAACAGCAAAATTATGACTATTCTGTTCGGTTTCATATCACTGTTCCTTAGCGCTATCTTATAGCCCGCCGCTTTTCACGCATTCTGAAGAATTGCATAAGGGGTTCAACGTACGGCTTGTCAGTGCGTATATCGATGTTGTCTACTTTCGTGGAGCGAAAGATCTCCTTGCGCCTGTCGATCATCTGTTTGGAATTTTTTCTGAATAAGCGGCGGACCGCGGGATCGGAAGTATCAACTACATAAGGCTCGCCGGTCTCCGCGTCGTGCAGCTTTACTACCCCGGCTTCGGGCAATTGCAGTTCGGCCGGGTCCGTAATGGTAACCGCGATGACATCATGCCGCTTGTTCGTTATCGACAGCGTTTTTTTGAAATCCTTCGCGAAAAAATCAGAGATCACGAACGTAATGGTCCTGCGCCTGGTGACCCTGTTGAGGTATTCAAGAACACCATTCATATCGGTCTTGTAACCCGAAGGTTCGTTATACAGCGCTTCGCGGACCACCCTCAGGACATGTTTTACGCCTTTCCTGGGCGGTATGAATTTCTCTACCCTGTCGGTGAAGGTCAACACTCCGACTTTATCGTTATTCTGTATCGCGGAAAACGCTATTACAGAACAGATCTCCGCGGCGAGATCGCTTTTTATGGAATTTACCGTCCCGAAACGGCAGGAAAGTGATACGTCGAGAAGTATCATGATCGTCAGCTGCCTCTCCTCGACGAACTTCTTGACGTAGGGATGTCCCATACGGGCCGTGACGTTCCAGTCGATCGATCTTATGTCGTCCCCGGGGAAATACTCGCGGACTTCGTCGAACTCGATCCCTAAGCCCTTGAACACGCTCTGGTACTGGCCCGCGAAAATGTCGGTGACCTTGCGGGTCGTCGTGATCTGTATCCTTCTTATCTTCCTGATTATCTCTTTGGGAATCATCTACGGGACTTCTACTTCCTCAAATACCCTCTTGATCATGTCCTCGGAGGTCTTGTCTTCCGCCTCAGCTTCGTAACTCGGGATGATCCTATGGCGGAGTACGTCTGCTCCGATGGATTTAACGTCCTGGGGTGTGACGTATCCCCGGCGCTGTATAAAGGCATACGCCTTTGCGGCTAAAGTAAGATAGATGCTGGCGCGCGGCGAGGCACCGTATTCGATCAGGCCTTCAAGATCGTCAAGACCGTAGTTCTTTGGTTCGCGCGTCGCAAAAACGATATCGATGATGTATTTTTCGATCTTCTCATCAAGGTATATTTCATTTATGATCTTTCTTACTTCAAGTACTCTTTCGGGCGAAACTGCCGGCGAAACCTCTATTTCTTTATCGGTGAACGCCATCCGTTTAAGTATCTTGTGTTCTTCTTCCTTATTGGGATATCCGATGTTTATTTTTAGCATGAAGCGGTCTACCTGGGCTTCGGGCAAGGGATAAGTTCCCTCCTGTTCTATGGGATTCTGCGTGGCCAGAACGAGAAAAGGTTCGTCCAGCTTAAAGGTATTCTCGCCTATCGTTACCTGTCTTTCCTGCATCGCCTCAAGAAGCGCGCTCTGGACCTTGGCCGGCGCACGGTTTATCTCGTCCGCCAGTATTATATTGGCAAAGATGGGACCTTTCTTGGTGGTAAAAGCGCTTTCCTTGGGATTATATACCAGCGTGCCTATAAGGTCCGCGGGCAATAGATCCGGCGTGAATTGCAGCCTCTGGAATTTGGTACTGATAGCCGCGGCAAGCACGCGGACGGACATGGTCTTTGCCAGGCCGGGAACGCCCTCGATGAGCATGTGGCCGTTTGCGAGGAGCCCGACAATAAGGCGCTCCACCAAGTAATCCTGCCCCACGATCACCTTACGTATTTCCGCCAGGAGTTCTTCAACAAAGACGCTTTCTTTTTCCACTTTTTGATTGATTGCAGTTATGCCCTCGGACATATTCATACCTCCTTATTTTAAGGTCATATAGTTATTAAGGATAATATACAACAGTAGGCAAAGCTTTTCAAGGCAGAGAATGAAGATGGATAAAAAAATCTCCGGGCGACGTTTTATCACCCGGAGAATGAAAATCTGCTACAGCGGCAGTAAAACTTACAGAAAATACCCCTTACCCGCTACTATGACTTATCGAAACGGTCAACGACTAGCGCGACAAGAAAGCAGGTATTCGCCATTGAAAAGTAACCGCCGATGCTGTTAAATATAGGCTCCATCAAATTCATCCCTGAAAGCTTCAAAATGATCCCAAACATCACCATAAATAGCCCCAAAAGCACCAGGGATCCGGTAGCCAGACCCATTTTAGGCATAATTACTCTCCTTTTTTTTTCTTTTCTAAATAAGAATCACAAAAAGTATACCTGCGATAGGTCAGATTGTCAACTTCAGGACTAATAAACCCGTTTATCGGGAAGACCTTCCCAGAACTCAAGCAGTTTTTCGCATTCTTCCCTCATAAGACCTTCATGTATCTCAACGGAGGACCTGCCGAGCTCCTTTATCCGGCTTACAGGCAGCACAAGCTCGTTAAATCCCAGTTTTTTCACGTCTTCGATGTCGGTCCCGTAGAACAGGCGGTCAATGCGCGCCCAGTGGACGGCGGCAAAACACATCGGGCAGGGTTCTGTGGTAGAATATATATCGCATCCGGAAAGGTCATATGTTGCGAGTTTTTTGGACGCGGCCGATATGGCCCGGATCTCGGCGTGCTGAGTCGGATCGTTCTCTCCCAAAACGGCGTTGTGCGCCGCGGCTATGACCTGGCCGTCCTTGACCACGACAGCCCCGAAGGGTCCGCCGTCTCCGGCGCCCGCGCCTGAGTGGGCTTCTTCTATCGCTTTCAGCATAAATTCGCTATTCATTCTTTTTTTGCTATCGCTTTCAACGTCCTGTCTATCTTATCCAGCCGCCACTCAAGTGACGATAATATCCAAAATTGAAAATGGTTAAGACGCCTGTGAGATTCGAGAAAATAGGCCAGTTTGATCGACAGAAGAAGGATCCCGGCTTGAAATCCCTTATCTCGTCCTCAAGCCCCTTTTCTTTTTCTTTAAAATTTCCCTGCATTTATGGTTCTCTCCTTGTTTATTTTATGTCTTCAGTCTTCTCTTCGGTTTTCTTGCCCTCTTTTTCCTTGTCCTGAGAGACCGCGACCATAGTAGCGGCGGTACCGGCGCCCGCGATAAACCACGCGGCCGCGCAACCGGAACTGCTCAGTACATAAGCGGCAAGAATTCCCGCGAAAATCAATGATTTAAATCTGCCGGGCATTTAAATCCTCCTCTTTTAATCTGTTTCCTCAAGATCGTACGGCGTAATAATGTCGTACTTCTTGCTCAGTTTGTTTATTTCCCTGCGTAAAAGCCTCGGGTCACCCATCCCCATCGTGATCTGGCTTATCAGATAATATATTTTCCTGAAGGCCCATTCCCTGGCTATTTCTTCTCCGCCCTTTTCAGCGCCTGCAAGGGAGCCTTTGTAAATAAACTCTTTTGTCTGGCCTTTTATCTCACCCAGAAGCTGCATCGTGAAAATGTCTTCGTCGTCATACAGGCCATACAAAGTAAAGGGCCTGCCCCGGTAAAAATCCGACAGATACTTGGGGTATATCTCCTCCGTGTCCAGGTCCCTGAACCTGTACCTGACCTGGATGAGAAGCGGGTCTTTTACCTGCCCGTAAAGATGGGCGAAATCTTTCCCAATGCTGTACGTATCGGGAGCAAAACGGCTCCAGGCCCTGTTCTGGTAAGATATAAAATCGAGCAGGTATTTGTTCACGCGCGCCCCCCCGCCGAAACAGAATATAGGACGCTCCATATTATTGCGGCGTGTTATCTGCTGGATGATCCCCCGGGAATCCATAACGCCCATCGTGGGCCTTCCGTCCGATATGAGCATCACGTATGAAGGATACATGGTAATATGGTTGGATACGATCTCCAGGAGTGCGCCGTTCACATCCGTCTGCCCGGTCGCAACGAGCTTTTTCAGGAAAAGTCCGGCTTCGTGGACATCCTGGGACGCCACCTTTACAGGGGCATCCCTGAACCTTACTACGTCACCGGTGAACGCGACCACATTGAACCTGTCGGCAGGATTCAAGTCCTTAAGCGCTCTTTTCACGGCCTTTTTGACGTTCGAAAGTTTTTCTTCCGTAACGCTTTTGGAAGAATCTATCAGGAAAGTGATCTCTTTGGGTATTACTTCCAGACCGTCCCCTTCCATGACGTAGATCATAAGCTTGAAATATTTCTCTTTCGTCCGGGGATCTACATAAGTCAAGAGCTTTACGCCGATAAACCGGTCGATGTCCTCGCTTTTAAAGATCTGCGCCTCCCCCTCCAGAGCCGCCAGATCCTCCCTTCCCGGCTGATAATACCCGGCCTGCGGTTCTCCGGCTCTTAATGCTGCGGGCCTGGCGTAACTTTCCCTCTGTGCGTCATAAAGCAGGCCTTCTTCTCCGGCCGGACCCTCCCCCGGAACACCCAGCGGTTCCTCGGCTAAAAGACGCTGCGCCAGGGATTTTTTCTCGGGCGCTGCTTCCTTTTTAGCCTTTTCCGCTTCGGTCTTGAGCATTTCCTGGATGTCGAACTTCTCCGGCTTTTCCGGCAGGAGCTTATCCTGCAGCTCCTTGCTCATTGCTTCTTTTTTATCTTTCAGCGCCAGATCTTCAGCGAGTTTTTTGTCGAGTTTCATTTTACGAAGGGCTCTTTTCTCCTGCTCTGAAATGCGGCGGGTCATTTTTATCGATGGAACGGGCACTTCGGCCCTTGAGAGGGGCTTCACCTTAACGGGCTTTTCCACAACTTCCTTGAGGCGGAACATCCTGCGCGTTTCGTCCCTTGCCTCTTTCATGCCCGGTAAAACAATAAAAGGCGAAGTGGCGAAAAGCGCGGTATGCGCCGCCAGCGAAATGGCTATTGATATGATAACTATGTTACTCCGCTTCACCTTCGCCCTTCTTAAGTTCAGCTTCAGCCCTTTTCGCCAAAGGATTGTCGGGATACCTCTGGATCAATTCCTTAAATGCCTCTTCCGCTTTTTCGGGTTTTCCGGATTTTTGAAAAGCGGTTCCGGCCAGAAAAAGCGCCCTCGCGCTGAGATCCTCTTTATCATAAAGAATGGCTACCATCATGTACGATTTGGCGGCTTCTTCGAAATCGCCCATATTGTTTCTCACGTTCCCTATCTCAAACCGGGCAAGCGCGCCTGTCAGATTATCTTCATGTTTCTCAAGCGCGGTCTCGAACAGTTTCAGGGCTTCCCCATAGTCACCTGCCGCGGCTTCCGCCCTTCCCAGCCCCAGGTACGCACGCTCCAGATACGGAGAACCTACTTTCATATTTATGGCTTCTTGGAAACTTGACACGGCCTTCTTCCAATCTTTAAGTCCGGAGTAATTTTCCGCGGAAAGATAGATCACTTCGCCGCTTGTCTTCATCTTCGGATATTTTCCCATAAACATCCCGAGGACTTCAAGAGAACGTCCATACTGCTCTCCGCCAAGGTAATAATCCGCCACCCACCTGTATACGCTTTCCGGAAGTTTGTAGCCCGGTTCATCTTTCATGAGGTTGTAATATGTCTGGGCGCCTTTTTTATAATCTCCCTTCTGAAAATAGCAATACCCCATCGCTTCGGTCGACGTCCCGTAGAACGGGCTCCCCTTGGCCCTGGAAAGTTTCGAATAATATCCTATGGCTTTATCCCAATCCTGCTTCTTCTGATACGCGCGCGCTATCCAGACAATTGCCGATTCTTTCGCCTTTGAGCCCGGGAACGTCTTGATAAAATCTTCAAAAACCCCGATAGCCTTATCGTAATCCTCCGTCTCCAAATAGAGCGTTCCAAGCTGGTATAAAGCGTTCTCCTTTAAGGGACTGTCGGGATAGCTTGACAAAAACAGCTTATAATCAAGTTCCGCTTTTTTGTAACGCTTGAGCTCCAGGTTCTTCTGGCCCATCTTTAAGAGGATCTCTTCCGACCTTTTATCATCCGGATAGCCGGTGACAAACCTGCTGTAATAACTAATAGCGTTCGTGGGCTGCCCTATCGTATCGCACAGCCAGCCGGCCTCATACAGGGCTTCTTTATGAAAATCTGAACCCTTAAAATCCTTCGCCAGGCTTGCGTACACCCGGAGGGCTTCCTCGGGCCGTCCTATTTTGTCTAGCGCCTTTGCTTTTATGTACAGCGCTTCGCCCCGCGATTCATCCGTATCATTGATATAGGAATTTATATTTGAAAGGCACTTCTGAAAATCGTCCGAGCGGTAAAGCGTCCAGCACCTGTTAATCCTGGACTTCAGGGCCGCCTCCGTTCCCGGATACGTCCCGGATATCCGGTCGTACATCTTTTCAGCCTCGCCGAAACGGTTTTCGTAGAAAAAACTGTTAGCGAGCATAAAAAGTACCTGGCTCTTCAGGGTAGAGTCGCTCATTTTCTTCAGGATGCCGTCTGAAACACTTATGACCTGGCCGTATTCCTTGTTCCTGTAAAACGCGGAAATGAATCTGGCGGCGCCCCTGTCAAAAATAGCCGAACCCCCTTCGGACGCGTCCATGACTTTTTTGTAAAAGCGTTGCGCCTCTTTAAGATTGCCGGCGAGGAAATACGCGTTTCCCGTGCGAAGGTTCACCCGTTCCACAATATTTTTACCTGAACCTGCCTGGATCGCTTTTTGGTACGCTTCCGCTGCCTGCGGATATCTCTTAAGTTCAAGATAAATATCTCCCAGACTCATATAGCCGAACGACGCGTATTCGCTTCCGCTGAAATCCGACAAAAGTTCTTCAAGAGCCGTCTGCGCCTTGACGTTATCGCCACGCTTGAAATGCATCCCCGCCAGGTAATATTTCGCGGCGACCATCGTCTCTCCGGCATCTTTATTAGACGCCAGAGAAGACAATATCCTTTCAGCGCGTTTAAAATCGCCCTCAAGGTAATACGCCTGCCCCTTTCTCAGGGTCGCCCGGAGCGCCAGGTCTCCGGTCGGGTACTTTCTTACAAAAGAATCAAGCGCCTTTAGCGCTTCGCCGTATTCTTTCGCAAGAAAATAAGCTTCGGCCGTCCTGAACATGGCCAGCTCCCTGTACTGGCTGTCCGGATAGTTCTTAAGGAAGGTCGAATATTCCTTGACCGCCATATCGTACATGCCGCGGGTGAAAAGCCCGTTCGCAAAATCGAACTCCTCAAGCTCCCGTTTTGTCATGTCCTCTTCAGAAAACGAAAACGTCTGCAGACACAAGACCATAAGCATTAAAGCGATGATGCTTCTTGTAATCTTCATTCTTCTTCCTTCATTGTCGCAAATGACACGTTCCAGATATCGGTCCCGGCGCAGATATCCAGCACTTTTATCACGTGCTTGTGGTAGGTTTCCCTGTCGGCCCTTATGATAATGGGCTGTCCCTTGTAAAGCTCGGATACACGGGCGAGCATGCGTCCTAATTCTTTATAAGTCAGTTTTCTCTGGTTTACGACGACTGTCCCGTCTTTGAGAACGTTTACAATGATCTCTCCCGGGGCGCGCCTCATGTCAGCCCCCTCTTCTGCTGTCGGAACCGTTATGTTGAGCTCCGTCTCGAGCTGGTAGAAAATGGAAGCAGACATGAAAAAAATGAGAAGCAGGAATATGATGTCTATAAGAGGCGCCATCTGGATCGTCGGTCTTTCGCTTAACGTCTGTTTAGCGTCGGAAAAATCCATAAAAACTCCTTTTAAGTTCTTTCTGTAATAAGGTGGAACAATTCCGTGGATACGTTTTCAAGGTACGATGTGATCTTTTGCACTCTTCCCCGGAAGTAGGAATAAAATATCATCGCCGGAATGGCGATGATAAGACCCGTGGCAGTAGTAACCATGGCCTTTGAAATACCGCTTGCGAGAAGTATGGGCTTGACGGCTCCGGTCTGGAAAGCGATAACGTTGAACGCCTGGATCATGCCCAGGACGGTTCCAAGAAGGCCTACCATCGGGGATATGACAGCCACGTCGGCAAGATAGCTCAGCTTCTGTATCAGATCGGCCGCGCTTCTCTTTCCTTTATCCAGCATGGCTTCCTCGACAACGTCCTTGCCCCTTCCCAGGCGCGCGAGTCCGGCGACGATCACACCTGATATAAGGTTCGGGTTTTCTTCACAGGCTTTCTTGGTTTCTTCGTACCGGCTTTCTCTGATAAGAACCTGAGTTTTTGCCAGAAATTCTTCAGGAAGAAGTTTTTCCGGCTTGAATGCCAGAAAGTAATAGATGACGAGGCTGAGGGCGCCTATGGATAGAAGCGCCAGCACGATCATGATCTCGCCGCCCGACCTGATGATCTGCCATAACGTCATGCCTTCTTCGGCGGCTTCAGCATTGGGGATGTATTTTTCCACCGCTTCCTGACACATTCCCGCGCATGCGAAAATGACCGAAACGGATAATAATAAAAGAACGGTTCCCAGAACTTTCTTTTTATTCCGGAACATAGCTTTACCTCCCGCGGTTATAAAATATTATAGACATATTTTGTATGATTATAACCCTAAGGAAGGTTATCTGTAAAGAGGAAGCTTAAAAAAAGGACTCGTTGAGGTGAGTTATCAATCTGTTTTTATCTATGCCGTTCAGGTTGACCCATTTTACTCCGGTGCTATAGACATTTTCCATCTTTTTGTGTTTTACTACCCACGCGACCTCGCCGATAACAAACAGGGGTATGTCATCTTTCGGAATGCGGAGTTCCAGATTCACCTGGTCTCCACAGCACAGTTTTTCACTGGTAAGAATGCCCATCCCGCTTCCGGAGACGTCCTTTATCATGATGCTAATAGTCTGGCATTCGGATTTTTCACACGAAACAGGAGTAAGAAGAGCGTTACAACGCCTGTAATCTCTCTTATCTTCGAACACTAAATCCCCCTTTTATGTACTCTAACGTCGCTTTTTTTATCTTACCATATGTTACAAAATTGTCAATAACATTTTACCACTTTTCCCGTACCTCCGCTACTAATTACCATAGATAATAATGTAATAAATCTTGCTGACTTTTAAAGAGTGCGGTATGTTCCCGTACAGGGAGGATCCACACCGGGCGGAGGGGCCCTGGTAGAGAATATACCGCACTCTTTATGGGATCAGGAAAAAATGAAGAGACCACCGGCATCATAGAGCGGCAGGCCTTTCAGGTCAATATATCCGGCATTATGCTTCGCCATAAATGCCTTTATTTTTGGGGCATCCGGATGACTGTCAATATCACCAAGGATAAGGATGGTACCATCCGGCATCCTGCCGGAGGTACCGCCCAGAAAGCCGTATTTTTCGCCCGGCAGGAGGACGGGCCCCTTTGAAACATGAAGGGCGTCCAGACCTTCAGCGCGGGCTTTTTCCGCGATCGACGCATCGGACGTTACCAGCGCCTCTTCCCCGAGTACCATCACCGAACAGTTTGTATACCCTTGACCTACTTGGACGTGCTTTAATCTTTTTTCGCGCGCCTTTTCCAGGATAATGGGATCTGTATGTTTCAAATTGTGAAATATTATTCTTCCGACCCTCGAGGCATTATGGCGAACGGTCCCGGGATAAACGCCGTTTGGGTCTTCCGCGGCCTTTATCAAATTTAACCCGGCGCGTTTTAACGCATGAAGATCTTCTTCCGGCAGGCCCGGGGCGTGTATAACGGTCTTTTCGTCGAGCTGGAAAAGATAAATATCAGGGTGGCACGATATAGACTCGTAGATCTCTCCGCGACCTGCGAATGGATGTAAGACGGCGGACGGAAACTTGGCTCTCAAAGCTTCCTTATACTCAACGGGCAACCTCTTGTCATGGACAATGGTCGGGGACGTCATTAGAAATGAGTGCGCCTTGCGGGCTCGGTCCCTGGCTTTCTGCCCGAACGCCGGATGAAACGGCCCGGCCAGGTATTCTTCTCCCGAGAGCAGCCCCTCCGAAGGATGCAAACCGCAGCGGATAACTTTGATATTTCTTGATCCAAAATACGCGATAAGTTTTGCCGCGCGCTCGACTGCTTCCTCTTCTTCAAGCGGACGGTATTCTCCTTTCATCCAGAGATCAGCAAGCTCCGTCCCTTTTACGACTATTACGGGATAGATCCTTACCTGCCGGGCGCCAAGCTGCCATATCCTTCTCGCTGTATAAAATTCCTCGTCAAGATCACTTAAGGGGAGTCCCAGCATCATCTGGTGCCCAAGCTCAAATCCTTCCTGCAATATCATGCGCGATGCCCGTTCCGTATCTTTCTCCGTATGGCCCCTTTTAGCCGCCGCCAGGA
Organism: Candidatus Omnitrophota bacterium; assembly: GCA_049642015.1. Classification (GTDB taxonomy): domain Bacteria; phylum Omnitrophota; class Gorgyraeia; order Tantalellales; family Tantalellaceae; genus JBAROI01. The sequence continues at coordinate 20,091 of JBAROI010000049.1, forward strand.
CCTTCCCGGACATCGATTGCACGCCCAGCTCGATACAGGTAACGCCGCTGTCTTTAAGAAAAGACGTGATCTTCCAGTCAATAAGGTCCGGCCGGGTGGACAACCTGATACCCTTTATACGGCCTTCTTCCAGGAAGGCCCTGACCGGCTTGAGGAATTCTTCCTGTTTCTCCGGGGGCAGTCCCGTGAAACTTCCGCCGAAAAAGCCTACTTCTATATGCACTCCCTCCGAAGGCATGGTTGCGAGATACTTTTCGATCTTTCCCGACACCTCCCCGGGATCCGGCATTTCCTCGCCCGTGATCCTTTTCTGGTCGCAGAATATACACTTGTGGGGGCACCCTTTGTGGGGAATAAAGAAAGGAATGGTGTAATGCTTCATTGCCATAAAACTCAGTGTGTCACTTCTTCACATAATCCAGGATATCGAGCCCTATTTCCTCGAATAATTTTCCGAGTTTTATAAGCGGAAGTCCGAGAATATTAAAATAAGAACCTTTGATGTTATCGAACAAAAACGCCCCCACGCCCTCTATGGAAAACCCGCCCGCCTTGTCGTACGGGGCAAGCAGGCGGAAATACTTTTCGGCGTCCTCGGCCGTAAGGGGCACCGCCCTTAAACTGCTTTTTTCAAAACCTACGGCCTTCCTGTCCGAAGGAACGTCAATGACACAAAGACCCGTATACACTTCTATATCGCTTCCCGAGAACTTCACCAGCATATCCCTGGCCGCGTTTTCGGCTGCGGGCTTGCCGATGATGTCTTTACCGTGGGCAACAAGCGTATCCGCTCCTATAACAACGGATTTACCCGCGTCCACGGCCACTATCTCCGCCTTCGACAGCGCGTTTATCTGCACTATCTCGAACACGGACCTGTCCATGTCCAGGCTTTCTTCGGCCCCGCTCACAACTATCCTGTGGGATATATTGCACGAGGAAAGTATCTGAGACCTTCTTTCAGAAGCTGAGGCTAAAATGATCTCTTTCATGGGATATTATTTCAAGCAATTATTTGATCTGAACGGTAACTATCAGGTCCCCTTTATGTTTGCAGTGGGGACACTTGCTGCCCTGTCCTCTGAGCCGCATTTTTCGTCCGTTTTTTATTCCGGCCGGGATCTTAAGCGTGATGTTTTGTCCGCTTGAAAGCCTGAACTTTGCCTCCCCGCCTTTCGAGGCAAGGTTCATCGGTATTGGAAGCACCGCCCTGACGTCGGTATCAACCCCGGAAACGGCCTCTTGCCGGAACCCTGCGCCGCCTCCGCCTGTCGAATAATAATAGGTACGTCCGGCCCTTCTGCCGGTTCCTGCCGCTCCTGAGAATATATCTCCGAAGAGATCGCCAAACGCGGAACCGGAGGAAAAACCTTCACCGCCGGCTGAAAACTGTCTTAAAAACTCTGAAATGTCAAACCCCTGGTCCGAGGAAAAGTCTCCTGTATACGCGCCCATCCTGCGGAGGTTATCGTATTCCTTCCTGCGCTTCTCATCGCCGAGGGCATAATACGCCGCCGAGATCTCTTTGAACATTTCCTCGGCCTTCTTGTCATCGGGATTTTTATCGGGGTGGTACTTAAGGGCGCGCTTCCGGTAGGCCTTTTTTATCTCTCCGGGTGAGGCGTCTTCTTTTACACCAAGCACTTCGTAATAATCTTTGTCTGTCATTCTTATCGTTTAATCTACTTCAAGCTCCTGCTGCCTGAGGAGAACTTCCTTCGTGATGAAATCCATAAGCCTTCGGTATTCAAGCTGGCCAACTAATTTTTTTGTCTCCTTGCCGTCCAAAACAGGTATATAGTTGACCTTCCTGGCCCTGAATATGTCTACAGCTTCCTTGAGGTCCTGCCCCAGATACACGATCGTGTCGATTTCGCGCACAATATCTCCGGCTAAAATAAGCTGATCCATCTGTTCCTCGTAAAACGTGTCGCGTATCTCTCCCAAAGTTGTAATTCCCATGAATTTTCCGCTCATGCCAACGATAGGAAAATTATAGGAATCGCTTTTTTTCATAAGTTCTATTATCTGGTGAATGTTGTTGTTCTCTTTAATAACAAGAAAATCAATATCCATTACGTCATCGACTTTGTGGGTATCAATAATGTCTTCTTCGGTAACGTCCCTGAACATTTCATCGGCCTTTTTTATCCCCAGCTTGATCATCGGCGGAGCGACTAGCTGCAAAAGAAAGGTCGTAGCGGTTATGATATTAAGAATTAATATACCTGCGGCATTGGCTTCCGGGCCCATCCGGCTGAAAGTGCTGTAGACAGCTATCGCTAAACCAACCGCGACTCCCGCCTGGTCAAACAGGCAAAAACCCATATATTTCGTGACAGTCTCCTTCGCTCCAGACAGCTTCCCCCCGATATGGGCGCCTGCGACTTTGCCTATACTACGGCTTATTATATAAACAAGCGCGAGAATAAGCACTCCCGCTTTCATCAATATTCTGGCATCAAGGCGCGCTCCGACAAGAACGAAAAACAAGACAAAAATAGGAACGCTGAACCTCTTTATGAGGTCAAACATTTCCTTATCTCCGGACGATTTTGACTGCAGGTTGGCCGCCACAGCACCTAGAACCATGGAAGCGAGGATAAAATCTATCTTGAAAAATATCGCCGCGCCTACGACCAGTATGATGACGCCAAGCGTGTAAGGTAGTATCCTCTCCTTATCCCTTGCTCCCAGGACTATTTTATGGAGAATATATCCTCCTGCGGCGCCTATCGCGACTGAAGCCATGATCTCAAAAAGCGGTCGCGCCATAGTGCTGATAAAAGATATACTCTCCTGGGATATAAGCGATCTGGCAAAGGCGCTCGCAAAACCGTATATAATAAGTGCAAGGCCGTCATCCAGGGCAACGATAGAAAGCGTCGTCGTCGTAACCGGACCGCGCGCTTTGTATTCTTTTAGGACGTTATAGGTCGCTGCCGGCGCAGTCGCCGAAGCAAGAGCCCCCAGTATCAGCCCCATATAAACCTTACCTGTAAGAAAAGTAACCCCTGCTCCAACCAGGAAAAAAGTAAGAAGCGCTTCCACGAAAAGTATGGTGTAAATTGAACGGCTGTACCTTTTAAACTTTTCAAGATTCAGTTCCGCCCCTATCATGAAACCGATGATGCCGAGAGAGAGGTTGATGAGCGGCCCGAACGAGTCCAGGATCGGGCCCGAAAGAAAACCATGGAAAGATTTTCCGAACAAGACGCCTATGATGATGTACCCCATTACACGGGGCAAGTTTAGCTTTTGAAACAGCCTCCCGCAGATCGTACCCAACAACATAATAATCCCGATAACAAGCAGCACGTTCATGTCAAACTATTTAGTCCTTTTCTTTTTTTTGGTTTTTGCCGTCTCTTTTGCTCCCTTACGCACTTTTGCGACCAGCTTCTTTGAATATTCCTGCAGTTTCTTTTCTGCAAGATAATTGATAGTCCCCTTGGGATACTTTCCTTTCGCGTCTCTTTTTCCGGCTTTTTTCCCGGTCAGGATCTCTATACCTTCATCTATCGTGGATACCGGCCATACGTGAAATTTTCCTTTTTTGACGGCCTCTATTACCTCATCTTTCAGCATCAGGTGCCTTACGTTGGATTGCGGGATCATGACGCCCTGCTCGCCCGTAAGTCCCTTCACCTTGCAGGAGTGATAGAAGCCCTCTATTTTTTCGTTCACCCCGCCTATGGGTTGGATCACGCCGTGCTGGTTCATCGAACCCGTAACGCCGATGCATTGTTTGATCGGAACGCCCGAAAGTGACGACAATAGGCAGTAAGCTTCGGTGCTGGAAGCCGAGTCGCCTTCAATGCCCTCGTACGACTGCTCGAAGCATATGCTTGCGCTCAGGCTCAGCGGTATGTCCTGCGCGAACCTTTCACCCAGATACCCGCTCAATATCAGCACGCCTTTGGAATGAATATTTCCGCCCATCTTGACCTGTCTTTCGATGTCGATCACACCCGCTTTTCCCATAAAGGTCCTTGACGTTATGCGCGAAGGTTTCCCGAAAGCATACTCTCCGATATCAAGCACGGCAAGCCCGTTCACCTGCCCGACCCGGGCGCCTTCAACGTCTATCATGAGAACGTTCTTTTCTATGTATTCGGATATTTTCTCTTCGATCAGGTTTGAGCGGTAGACCTTTTCCTTCATGGCTTTTTCTACGTGCGAAGCTTCAACATACTGCGCGTGGTCCTTTCCTGCCCAGTAATTAGCTTCCCGTAAAATATCCGCGACATACATGAACTTCGCGCTGAGTTTCTCCTTGTCCCCGGTCAGCCTCGACCCGTACTCGATCACCTCGGCTACCGCTTCCCTGCTAAAATGGCGCAGGTTCTCTTCCTCGCACCTCACCTTGATAAAGGCGGAATATTTCTTCACTTTGTCCACGTCCCTGTCCATCTCTATGTCAAAATCCGCCTTTACCTTGAACATCTTGCGGAAATCTTCGTCATACTTGTAAAGAAGCTGGTACAACCAGGGCGGACCGACCATTATGATCTTGATGTCGCAGGGAATGGATTTGGGCTTTAATCCCGACGTGGATATAAGCCGTATCTGTTCATTTATGTCCTCCACGCTTATCTCGCGGTTACGGATAACTCTTTTGAGGGCGTCCCACGACATGTAGTTCTTGAGCACATCCATCACCTGGAGGATCAAATACCCGCCGTTGGCCTTGTGCAGGGCCCCCGGTCCTATCATGGTAAAATTAGTCGTCATGGACCCGAAATAAGAGGCATATTCGATCCGGCCTACCAGATTATAATAAGTGGGGTTGACCTCTCTGACGACAGGAGCGCCCTCGGCATGCCTGCGGTCCACAAGAAGGTTAACCTGGTATTTCAGGAACTGGTTCTTCTTGGGCGCGCCCTTCATCCCGAAAATACCCATTGCCCCTTCTTCTTCCTCTTCCTTGAAGATGTCCAAGCTCTCTATGAGATCTTCCTGGGCTAAGTTGAGGTGTTGGACCACATCTTCGAATTCCCTGTATTTAAACCGCAATTCATCTATTATGTGTTTTACCGCGAACAGGGCGATCTCTTTCTCCAGATCCCGGATCTTGTTTTTGGCGTCCTTTTCCATCGTCCGCACCTCGCTCAGGACCTGTTCGATCTTTATGTGCAGTTCGTGTTTCTTTTTTTCGATCCTTTGCCTCTCTTCCTCCGGCAACATATCGTATTCTTCGTTGGGCATGGGATCTTCTCCGCTTCGGGGAACGAGGATAACCCCGGTGGCGGACTGCTTCAAAACGAACCCCTCGTCATGCGCCTTGTCCTCGATGTCCTGCAACACTTCGTCCCTTTTCTGCTTGTATTCCCTTAAAAGATCATGTTTCCGCTTTTCGTAATCCTCGCTTTCGAATGCCTTGGGTATTTCTACCTTCAGCTCATTGATCAGCTCTTCCATGTCCTTTTTGAATATTCTTCCCCTGCCAGGGGGAAGGCTTATGGCTACGGGTTCGTCCTCGTGCACAAAGTTATACACGTAGACCCAGTCATTCGGGGGCTTTTGCGTGGCCGCGATCTCGTTGACCAGCTTGTTTACCTGCGTATTTCGCCCCGTCCCGGCGGCGCCGCAGGCAAATATATTGTACCCGTCCGATTTTATGTTCAAACCGAAATCTATGGCACCTACTCCTCTTTCCTGGTGCAATGGTTCATGTTCGAAAACATAATCTTCCGTGGTCTTGAACGGAAAAACGGAAATATCGCATACATTCTTCAGGTCTTTAGGTTTCAGTTCCCCGTTGGCCATATTATCTCCTTTACAGTTTCATAAAAAAATCCACAAAAGGATCGTCAAATTGGCGTGACATTTTCTTATATCTGAAACTCGCGGCGCAGAGAATCGCACCAATAGAGATCAACAAGACAGCGACCACGAGAGACAGAAGCGGCGGATATAGCGCTATCATAATGCCGCATAAGATCAGGATAATACCAGCTATCATTCTTTACCCCCTCTTTCAATCTGGTTGATTATATTATATCACAAGTTAGGAATGCAACAGTTCAAAAACAGCCAGCCAGATCGGAATACTGAAAATACTGGCCAGGTGCGTATAAAATATTATGCTGCTGAAAAATCTGTTATCAGCCCCGGTATAACTGCCAATGACCACAAGGGACACCGCGGTCGGCATTATTGCCTGCAGAAAAAGAAAGAACTTATAATCAAACCCGAGCGGGATCCATTTTAACACAAACAGCATAATAACCGGAAATACGATAAGTTTCATGCCTGCCGCCGTTATCAGCGGTATCTTGTTTTCATGGTTGAACGCGCGGTTTTTGTGAAGATACGCCCCCAGGGCGAGCATGGCAATGGGAAATGCCGCCTGCCCGAGCTGCCGCATCGGATCCATGATAAGCGCCGGCATGGTCCCCTTTCCCAAAAACGCTACCCATAATAGTGAAAAAAGCGTGGCTACAACCGGAGGATTCAGCAAAACGCGCGGTTTAAAACCTTCTTTCAGCCGTCCGCTCAGGAATAGGGGCACGAGCGACCACATCAGGATGTTAAAGCCCGCTATGAACATGAACGTGTAGATCAGCAGCCTATCGGCGACAACTCCGGTAAAAGAAAAAAGGATCAGGTTTATGGGAAGATACCCGCAATTCTGGAATCCGCACGCACAAATAAACTCCTTTTTAGAACCGAAGTTTTTCAGGAATTTAAAAACAGCGGTTCCAATGGCCATTCCTGCCAGTGAAAACCCTATGGCGCACAGCGGCAGGGCCCACCAGTAGGCGTACCCGGCAAAACTAAAATGGCTTATCGTTTTTGAAATTATAAGCGCCGGAAATATCACACGCATCAACAAAAGGCTCAGCGTGTCGACGAACTTATCATCGATAAGTTTCATCTTATGCAGCATATATCCTGCAAACATCAGGATGAAAAGCTTGCCTATCGTCGCCGCTATCGTGTGAAAAGGTAAGTATATTTCCATGATAAATTACGCCCCGGGTTTACCCAATAACTTGAACATTTTATTCTTATACGCGTCGACTCCCGGTTGGTCGAACGGGTTTACGCCGGATATATATCCGGAAATCGCTATCGCTTTCTCAAAGAAATAAAAAAGCTGTCCGATGTGAAAAGCGGAGTGTTCGGGAATGACCAGAGTTGAATTCGGAACGCCGCCCTCAAAATGAGCGCTGGCAGTAGCTTCGTAAGCTTTCTTGTTGATAAAATCGATCTTCTTCCCCGCCAGATAGTTCAGATTATCCAGGTCTTCGGTGTCTTTCGGAACGACACAGTCTTCTCTCTCGGTCTGAACAACGAGAAATGTCTCGAAGAGATTCCTCGCGCCTTCCTGGACTAACTGGCCCATTGAATGCAGGTCCGTAGTAAAATCCATAGAAGCCGGGAATATCCCTTTTCCGCCCTTGCCTTCGCTTTCAGCCGTAAGCTGCTTCCACCATTCTGAGATATAAAGCATCTTGTAATCAAAATTGGAAAAGATCTCTATCACTTTTCCCTTGCGGTAAAGAATATTCCGGATCGCCGCGTACTTGTAGCTGATATTATTCTCCAAATTACAACCGGATATTCGCTTCCTCTGCGCCCTGGCCCCGGCTACAAGGTCCTGTATGTTTATTCCGGCGCACGCAATGGGGAAAAGTCCGACAGGCGTCAGGACCGAAAACCTTCCGCCCACGTCATCCGGTATAACAAACGTCTTATACCCGTGCGCGCCGGCTATCGATTTCAGCGCGCCTTTTTCTTTATCGGTAGTACATATAATCCTGTTTTTAAGATCCTCGGGGGAGTATTTTTTCTTGAGAAAATCATGAAGCACCCTGAAAGCGATACTCGATTCAGTGGTAGTGCCCGACTTCGATATAACATTCACGCAAACATCCTTGCTCTCCGCGTAACCCAGAAGCTCTTTTAAGTGTTCACCGGACAGATTTTGGCCCGCGAAAAAGATCTTCTTTTTCGTGAATTCCGGTGAAAGCGCCTCAATAGCCGCCTTGGCGCCCAGATAAGAGCCCCCGATCCCGATGACGATCACTGCATCTGAATTCGAAATAAAACTGCGGGAAGTCTCTTCAATATCCTTGAGAAGGTCTTTCGTTATCTCTTCCGGGAGGTCCAGCCACCCGAGAAGATCATTTCCCGGGCCGTTCTTTTCGGCCAAAAAAGAATGAGCTTTCTCGACTTCCGGAAAGATCCCGTCCAGATCCTTATCAGAAACAAAGCCTTCCATGTATTTTGTGTCCAGTACCAGATCTTTACTCATAATTTACCCCTTAAGCCTTATCTCAACTCCCGCTCCTGTAGCTCCTGAACAGATTATAATATCCTGACAGCTTCGCCCTGAAATGAAACGGCTTATTCATATCTGAATCTGTTACCTTTATGCGATTTAATTCGTAGACGTCCTTGTTGCTCTTATCATATCCCCTGTTGGTAGTGCACGCTCCTCTATACCCCGCCTTCTTCACTATCGCCTTTACTTCTTCAGTAAACCCCCCTATCGGGTAGCAGAAATACTTCGCTTCTTCCCCCGTCCGGGATTCAATGTCCGATTTGCATCCGGCTATCTCATGCCACAAAACCCCCTGATCTTTCTCTAGGGGGAGATATGCGTTGTTACGCGTGTGTCCACCGAATTCTATACCGTTTTTCTGCATAAGACGCACTTGGTCCCAGCTTAAATACTCTTTTTTGTTATCCACGTAATTCGTAACGAGGAAAACAGCTGCCGTCATATCGTGTTTCTCCAGGACGGGAAAAGCGTTGGTAAAATTGTCCTTGTAGCCGTCATCGAAAGTAATAACGACGGTTTTGGGCAAATAGGTCTTGCCGTCGGTTATGCTTTCCACGAGGCCGTCAAGGGAGACCACCGAATACCCCGTTTTTCCGAGAAATTCCATCTGTTTTGAAAAATTTTCCGGCGTTACGCTGAGGGTATTCGCCTTATCATCGCTTATAGAATGATACATAAGTATAGGCGTAACCCTCCTCGGCCGCATGTAGAAAAAATAGAATAAAACGGCAGCGAGGAATAGCGCCAGCAGAATGGATACCGCTGTTTTACGGATTTTCATACTATATCCTAAAAGGGATCCCTCGAATCCCCCTCGACCAACTCGGGGTCTCTCGGGATAAATTCGACCTCCAACCTTAGCTTCACTCTTGCTTGCTAAGCTTGGGTCTCATTTAAAAATCGACCCCTCAGAAAACTTCATGAAACATGTCGTTGTTTACAGAGGGGCCGAAATGATCGATTTTTCGAGATATTTCTTCTTACGAAACGATTATGGCCTCGGTGGGACATTGTTCAGCGCCGCTTTTGGCTTCTTCTACCTTGTCCTCGGAAACCTCATCGACTTTAGCCACGGCCTTATCGCCCTGCATCTCATAAATATCAGGCGCAACCTGCGCACACAAGCCACAACCTATGCATTTTTCAGCGTCTACTACTGCTTTCATCGTATTACTCCTTCTCTTATAGCTGGAATTTATAATCTTATATATTATACCCGATTATGCCATTTTATCAAGGTCAGGCGTCCCATACCGACCAGCTGCCTCCGCCTAACAGGATAAGCGGAAGACAGGATCCGATGATCAAAAGATTATATTCGACTCCGCCGCCCTGGATAAAAAACCCGTACGGCAGGTTGATCTTGAATGTTATGCCGAGTACAACAATAGCTATGGCAAGAGCGGCCCACCTCACTAGTATCCCGAAAAGCAGGAAGAGCCCTCCCACGAACTCAACACAGGCCCAGACCATCGCGATTGTCTCCGGGTAAGGCAATCCCAGCCCTTCAGCGAGTTTTGCCGTGCCCTCGATGCCTATTCCCCCGAACATGCCGAATAGTTTCTGGGCGCCGTGAGCTATAAAAATCGTTCCCATTATAACCCGCAGCATGAACATCGCAGGATTTATCATCTTTTCTCCGCTCATAAATACCTCCTGCTTTATTGTAACTTAACCGCAAATAAATGCAAGATAATTTGCAAGGATTCCGCCGATAAAGTTGTCTAAATAAGCAGGGTCAAGCCATGAATATGGTGCAAATATTACAAACGGGTGTCGGGGTGTTGTTCCCGGGAAACTGTGCAATATGCGACAGGCATCAGATCTCCCATCCGCTGCCCATATGCGAAAAGTGCAAAATGAAGCTTCTTTCCGAAAAGCCCCTTCCCGTCATGTCATCAGCGCGTCTCCGCAAAATATGGTCGTGCCTGCCCTACGAAGGGGCTGTGAAGGAGTGTATCAGGCATTTTAAATATTCCGGCCGCAAACAGCTGATCCCGCTTTTCAAAGACCTGATGTGGAACTTTCTAAAGGAGGATAACGTTCCGCGCCCGACCGCGAGCCTCATCGTACCGGTACCGATACATCCGATCCGCCGCATGTCGCGAGGATATAATCAGTCGGAACTGATATCGAAGATCCTGTCTGGTCTCGTTCACGTACCCTTCTCGATGGATAACCTGATCAAAATAAAAAACACCCCTCCCCAGACAGAGCTTTCGAAGAGCGCCAGGATAAAAAACCTCCGCGGTTCTTTTCTTGCGCCCCGCCCTTCCCGGGTCGCCGGAAGATCCATACTTTTAGCGGATGACGTCATGACGACAGGCGCGACGCTCGAGGCCTGCGCCAAGGAACTCCTTCGCGCCGGCGCGAAAAGTGTCTCGGCTTTCACCATCGCAAGAACTTTATGAAACGGCAACAACTTAATAAGCAGTGAGGGGTACTCCGTGCTCAAACAGTCCGAAAACAACAATCTAAGGTTACTATTTTTCGGAAACTGCGCGCGGAGTACCCCTCACTGCTTATTTGGACTACTGTTTTCCTGTGGAGTTTTGCAATGGCTTAATAATTTAAGGCAATTCTTGTGTTGTTCCCGCTTTCGCAGGAACAACACAAGAATTGAGGTTAACTTTTTTTGTTGATGAGGTGGGCGCCGAACAGGATGAAGAGGACATTACTGAGCCATGCCGCAATAACAGGCGGAAGCGTACCGCCTTTACCCAGGGCGAGACTAATAGCCATTACCGGCAGATACAGCAGGGCCATGGCGATCCCCTTGGCCATTCCAATAAGGGCGTTCGACCGGCCCGAAGCTATGCTGAACGGGATTCCGACCATGACTATAGCCATGGCGGCGAACGGGAAAGCCAGTTTATAGTTCAGATCGACCAGGAGACGCCTTACCGCCAAAGGAGAACTTTCCTTAAAGATCTTTATGTGCCTTTTAAGCTGGCCGTAGCTCATGAGCCTCGGGTCCCACTGGTTTACGATAAAATCCTTCGGGGTCTCGGCGATCGGAAGTTTTCTGCTCTTGTAGACCGAGGGATCGCCGATAAAATTCCCCGCGGGGTCGACGTCGAAAACAATAACATCCGTCCCTAACCAGTAGTCCCCGTTGCGCCATTTCGCCAGCCGTGCGCTGATCTTTTTTTTGACAGCCCTGTCCTTGTCCTGTTTGTGGATAATAACGTTCTCGAGCGTTTTTGTCCTCGGGACATACGCTTTCGCGAAAATTATCTGGTTGCCTTTGCCGTAGATCGCCAGGTTCCTGACCACCGTCCCCTCGTCTTCTCCGGCACGCTCAAGTTCTTCCTGTCTTATCCTGTTGGCCTTTTCCATGCTTGCGGGAACGAACCTGTCGTTCACGATAAAAGTAACAAGGCATAATACGAATGTCACCAGTATGACAGGGCGAAGGATCTTCCAGAGACTAAGTCCGCTGGTGATCACGGCAGTGACTTCATGGTTTTTACTCAAATTGTTAAACACATGCACGGAGCTTAAAAGAGCTGCGAACGGGACCATGTTCACGAAGGCAAAAGGCGCGAAATAAAAATAAAAAGAGAGTATGCTAACAAGCGGTATGTTCTTCTTGAATATGTCATCCAGGAACCCCAGGATGTCTCCGATCACACCGAGAACCATGAGCAGCACAACACAGAATAGGAGCGCCGCAATGTAATTTTTGAAGATGTATTTTTCAAGTATCTTCATATCTTTTCCGGATCACTTCTGGGCCATGCGATAAAACAAAAAAGCAGCAAGACACGCCAGGAGAATATTGGCAGACCAGACGCCTACCCAGGGAGGCACGATCGCGCGTATGGCAAAAGCGATACCCCCCAGCATGATGGCCCAGTACAGAAGAAATATCCCCATTGCCATACTGAAACCGATAAATTTCTCACGCCTGTGCGTCGTTATCGCCAGGGGGATGCCGACCAGGACGAAGATCAAATTAGAAAAGGCCAGCGCGATCTTCTTGTGTAATTCGATCCGCAGTGGAATAACGTTGATGTCGTCTTTTTCAAAAGTCTCTATGTCCGTGAACAGTTCCTTTATGCTTTTTTCTCTGGCTTTCTTCTGGATGTTCCGCACGTCCACGGCATTGTCAAGGTTCAGTGTCATGGTATATTCCTGGAACGAAAGTTTATAAAATTCGTCCGGTTTATCCGGGACGATCTCATCCGCCGTCCCTTCCATGAGCTTGAGTTTTACGCTGTTCTGGTCCGGTACCGAAATAATTTCTCCCCTGTTAGCCACGATCGTCCGGGTGGTCCCTTCGTTTTGAGGCTGGTATATCCGGACATTTTCCAGTTTATTTCCCTTTATGCCGTGTATGAAAATAATGTAATCCTTAAAACCTTTGACAAATACTCCCGGCTCCAGCAGGGCCGCGGGGTGGCTTATGCCCAATCTCTTTATCAGTTTCCTGGCGGCAAATTCGGACTGCGGCAGTATCCTGTCGTTCAGGGGGACGCTTATAAGGCTTATTATGAACCCGCAGATCACCGCCGGAAAGGCTATTTTATAAAGGCTCATGCCCGTGGACCTGAGCGCTATCACCTCGTTGTCGCCTGACAGGCGCCCAAAGCCGAGAAGGACCGCCGAAAGAACGGAAATAGGTATAGTAAAAATAAGGACGTACGGGAGGAACAGCAGAAATATTTTAAAGACCTGGATGAACGCTACGCCTTTGTTCATCACCATGTCGGCTGACTGGATAATGTTGCCGGCGGCGAGAATGACGGTTGAAACGATCAGCGAAGCCGCGAAAGGCCCCCCGAGTTCTTTGAGCAGGTATCTGTTGATTATTCTCATAGGATCTACGTGGCAAGTAGTTTTGTCAGGGAGTAAAGTTCCGCGTGCAGCTTCTTGTCCTTCTCCCTCTCAAAACATGCCTTTGCATACGGAACAAGATGAAGTTTTTGTCCTTCTATCCCTACCATCTTATCGGAATGGCCCTGCATGAGGGCGTCTACGGCGAAAGGTCCCATGGTCGACGCAAGCACCCTGTCAGGCGCGTTAGGCGTGCCGCCTCTTTGAATGTGCCCGAGAGTTACCCCTCTGACGCTGTAACCGGTCTTGTCTTTTATTTTCTTAGTGAGTACGTGGGCGCTGGAAAATCCTTCGGAAACTATAATGATCCAGCTGCGTTTGCCCTTTTTTTCTGCGATATTTATTTCATTGACTATTTTGTCCATGTCCATTTCCATGCCCGGATACAATACCTCTTCCGCCCCTCCCGCAAGACCCGCCATAACGGCAATGTAAGGCTCTTCCCGGCCCATTACCTCTATCACGTAGATCCTCTCCATGCTTGTCACTGTATCTCTTATCTTATCCACGGCATCCAGGACGGTGTCAACGGAGGTATGCGATCCTATAGTATAATCCGTATACCCGATGTCATTATCTATGGTCCCGGGTATACCTATGTTAGTTACGCCCCAATCCTTATGCAGGATGTGAGCGCCCTGAAAAGACCCGTTGCCCCCGATGATGATAAGTCCGTCGATCCCGTTCTTCTCGACGACTTTCGCGGCTTTCTCCTGGCCTTCCCTGGTCATGAATTCTTCCGACCTCGCGGTCTTGAGTACCGTCCCGCCGCGACCGAGGATATTGCTCACGCTGCGGGACGTCATTTCGATGATCTCCCCGTTTATAAGACCTTCGTACCCCCGGAGGATCCCTCTTACCTCAATGCCCTCGAATACAGCTTTGCGCACAACGCTGCGTATGGCCGCATTCATTCCGGGAGCATCGCCTCCGGAAGTAAGAACACCAATTCTTTTTATATCTTTTTTCATATCATTAATACCTGTAATGTTCCGGCTTGTACGGGCCCTCCACAGGCACCCCGATATAGTCCGCTTGTTCCTTCGTAAGATTCGTAAGCTTCACGCCTATTTTTTCAAGATGAAGTCGGGCCACCTCTTCGTCGAGTTGTTTAGGCAGCCTGTAGACTTTCTTGTCGTAAGATTCTTTATTCTCCCAAAGATCTATCTGAGCCAGCACCTGATTTGTAAAAGAATTGGACATCACAAAAGAAGGATGTCCGGTCGCACATCCCAGATTAACCAATCTTCCTTCTGCAAGCAGATATATTTCTTTTCCATCTGGGAAAATATACTTATCTACCTGAGGTTTTATGTTGGTTTTTTTGATCCCTTTGAAATTCTCAAGCTCCGATACCTGTATTTCGTTGTCAAAGTGTCCTATGTTGCATACAATTGCCTGGTCTTTCATCTTTTTCATATGCTCAATTTTAATAACATCCCTGTTGCCCGTAGCTGTAACATAGATATCCGCTTTTCCAAGCGTCTCTTCCACTGTTGTCACCTCATACCCCTCCATTGCAGCCTGCAGTGCGCATATCGGGTCTATTTCAGCAATTAGCACACGTGCGCCTAGGCTTCTGAGCGACTGCGCAGATCCCTTTCCTACATCTCCATATCCGCAGACAACCGCTACCTTGCCGGCAAGCATTACATCCATGGACCTTTTAAGCCCATCTCCTAAGGATTCCCTGCAGCCGTAAAGGTTATCAAACTTGGACTTTGTTACCGAATCGTTAACATTGACCGCGGGAACAAGAAGCTCGCCGCTTTTCATCATGCGGTAAAGACGGTTAACGCCTGTTGTTGTCTCCTCCGAGACGCCTTTCCATTCCTTAGTTATATTGGTCCACTTCGAAGGAGACTGCTTGAGGGCATTTTTCAGTATCTTAATAAGAGCAGCTTCATCTTCTCCTCCTGCCTTCTTCTCTAGGGCTGAAGGATCCTGCTCAGCCTTACATCCAAGATGAAGCATAAGTGTAGCATCTCCACCATCATCGACTACCAGATTGGGCCCTTTATCTCCGGGGAAGGTCAGGGCTTTTTCCGTGCACCACCAGTATTCTTCGAGAGTTTCTCCCTTCCAGGCAAAAACCGGCACTCCTGACTTAACAATGGCGGCTGCAGCATGATCCTGCGTGGAAAAGATATTGCAGCTAGCCCATCTTACATCGGCTCCTAACTGAATAAGAGTCTCTATAAGAACGGCTGTCTGGACAGTCATGTGCAATGACCCCATTATCCGCACACCCTTAAGAGGCTTGACTTTGGCGTACTTTTCTCTAATTGCCATAAGTCCAGGCATTTCGTGTTCTGCGATCTCGATCTCTTTTCTGCCGAGATCCGCAAGATCTATATCCTTTATTTTATAATCTTCCGTTAGCTTTGGCATGCTACCTCCAATTTGTCATCCCCGCGGAAGCGGGGATCACATAAAAATGAACTTTATATAGATCCCCGGTCTCGTTTCACTCGCCGGGGATAAAATTCGGCCTGACGATTTATGTCACTCTGTTCCATAAATCGTGGCCTCATTTCATTTTGCTTTCTTCTTAAGAACATCGGCCATGTCGATCTCTTCCCACGTGAAACCTTCCTCGTCCCTTCCAAAATGGCCGTACGCAGCCGTCCGTTTGTATATGGGGCGTCTGAGCTTCAGTTTCTCTATGATCCCTCCCGGCGTCAGGTCAAAATTTTCCCTTACCAGCTTCACTATCTTGCTTTCGGATATCTTGCCGGTATTGAACGTGTTGACCATCACGCTGACGGGTTCAG
>JBAROI010000051.1:0-5264 GCA_049642015.1 Candidatus Omnitrophota bacterium
TTATCGATAAATCCCTTCTTGGCCATGTGCTTATTCACAAAATTCTTCCATCCAGCCCAGTATGTTGAACCTTCAGGCTCCATTAAAACTATGGGCCTGGGCTTGGATTTTCCGGTTTGGATCAGGGTAAGCATTTCAAAACATTCGTCGAGCGTGCCGAATCCCCCCGGAAAAAGAACGGTAGCGTCGGTCTCTTTGACAAATGCCAGTTTTCTTGTGAAGAAGTATTTGAAATTGATTATTTTATCCTTTTCATCTATATATGGATTGGGGCTTTGTTCAAAGGGAAGCCGAATATTCAGTCCAAACTCTTTGCCCGCCTCAGCGCCTTTATTGCCGCCTTCCATGACACCGGATCCGCCTCCTGTCACGATCATGTAACCTTTTTTGGTTATTTTTTGCGCAAATTTTTCAGCCATTTTATATTCGGCTGAACTCTTTTTTGATCTTGCAGATCCGAAAATTATCACCTTCTTAACTGACCTGTAAGGTGAAAATATTTTGAAGGAATATCTTAGTTCTTTAAGAGCATCATTTACAAGCTTAAGATCTACCCTGTCACCGGATTCCTTACCCAGCTTAACAGCGGTTGTCAGTATTTCGCGTAATAAATATTCTGTTTCCTCAGAACTGCATAGTTTGGCGAGGTTGCTTATCAAGCCGTCCATTGCCTTATGTCCGGTTTCATAGTCTTTTGATATTTTTTTCATAGGGGTATTTTACACCTTACATTTACACTTCTTCCTTCTTAGGATTCTGACCTGGTCTTTAGGTGTATCCACGAAAGCATCTTGCCTGCTTTTCCCCTTTGCCAGTTCTTTTGCCAGGGGACTTCTATGATTATACCCTCTTCTCTTCAGTTCTTTAACTAATTTTTCATGTCTTAAGTAGAGGGCTTTTAGTTTGCCATGCCACCTTAAGGTTTCGGGGTGCTTTGAATATCCTTTTTTATTTTCGGTTAATATTTTCCATATAGCATGAAGTTCTCTATGCTCTGCCAAGAGATGATTTCTACATAGTTTTTGTGGCGCAAGATCCCAGATTCTCAATTTATAGCTTTCTGCCTTTTCCAGAGTCTTTTATTGCAGCAAGTTCATAAGGATATGGCTCAAAATACGACTGCTGCTTAAGGTATTCAACATTCATTAAGCCTCCCCCACTAAGTTTCTTATTCAAAAAGCTTCAAGTATTTCCCGTAGCCTTCTTTTTCAAGATCCTCTTTTGGTATAAACCGCATGGCAGCGGAATTAATGCAGTAACGCAGACCGGCGGGAGCCGGACCATCAGGAAATACATGGCCAAGATGAGAATCGGCGTTTTTGCTTCTTACTTCCGTTCTTCTCATGAAAAGGCTCTTGTCTTCCTTTTCTATGACGTTATCCGGTTCAAGCAGCTTTGTAAAGCATGGCCAGCCTGTTCCTGACTCATATTTATCGAGGGACGTGAACAATGGCTCCCCGGAAACTATATCGACATAGATACCTTCTCTTTTATTGTTCCAGTACTCGTTATTGAAAGCTCTTTCGGTTGCGTTCTCCTGCGTGACTTTATATTGAAGGGGCGTTAATTGGCTCATCAACTCTTTCTTGGAGGGCTTTTTAAGGCCGGCGCGCTTGTTTTTCTTTTTTTCTCTTTTTCCCCACATTCTTTTTAAATAATTCTCGCGTCCGGAACCTTTCTTATAGGCATTATAGTGTACCGGTTCTTTTATGTGATAATCCTGGTGGTAATTTTCGGCTTCATAAAATTCGGCGGCTTCAAGTATTTGGGTCTCTATGGGGCGGCTGAACTTCCCCAAGTCCTCGAGTCTTTTTTTGGACTCTTCGGCTAATTTTCTCTGCTGTTCATTGTAATAGAAAATAGCTGTTTTATACTGAGAGCCCCTATCTGTGAACTGCCCACCCGGATCGGTTGGGTCTATATTCATCCAGAAAACTTCAAGGAGTTTTTCATATGTAACTTTCGAAGGATCGTATATGATCTGGACGGCTTCATAGTGGCCTGTGGAGCCGGAGGAAACTTCTTCATATGTGGGAGCTTTCGTCTCCCCGCCGGTATAGCCAGATGCGACTTCTGTCACTCCTTCAAGGTTTTCAAAAGGCGGCTCCATGCACCAGAAACATCCTCCCGCAAAGAGAGCTTTTTCGTTCTTCATTTCCCCCTCGCTATGTGACATTAATATAAGTATACCCAAAAATATAAAAATTGAAAAAGCAACCTTCATTCCTATCCCTTAAAAAACCTAAACCCTATACCATTTCCACTCTGGAACTCTTCGAAATATCCCCCGGACTGGTTATGCTGTTTATGTTTTTTATAATTGCATCGAATTTATTATATCTTTCATGGTCTGTGCTGAATGAATGAACTTCTTTTTTTCTTCATCGGATAACTCGATCCTTAAATATTGCTCTATGCCGTTTTTGTTGACTTTGCACGGCAGGCTCAGGCATACATCGTTTATCCCGTAGTAATCGTCTATAAGGGATGAGACGGGTAAAACGGAGTTTTCGTCTCTCAAGACGGCCTCCGTTATCCGCACAAGGGCCAGGGCTATAGCGTAATAGGTAGCTCCTTTTAACTCTATGATCTTATAGGCGGCATCTTTTACTTCCTCGAATATTTTTCCCAGCTCTTTTTCCCGGTTGCAGTGAGCGAAATTCTTGCATGTGGGGCAGTATTTTTCTATTTTCATTCCGCCTATATTCGCGTTGCTCCAGACGGGAAGTTCTGTGTCGCCGTGTTCGCCTATTATATAGGCGTGGACGTTTCTGGTGTCTACGTTGCAGTGTTCACTTAGCAGATATCTGAACCGCGAAGTGTCAAGAACTGTCCCTGAGCCGAACACCCTGTTTTTGGGAAGTCCGGAGACCTTAAGGGATACATAAGTAAGTATGTCAACAGGGTTGGTAACTACCAGGAGTATCGGGTCTTTTGCGTGTTTCAATATATTCGGGATGATATCTTTGAATATTTCCGCGTTTGTCTGAACAAGATCCATCCTTGACTGGCCGGGTTTTTGCTTTGCGCCGGCGGTTATTACGACTATGTCGGAGTCAGCGCATCCTTCATAACCCGCATAGCTTATTGTGGACGGAGGTGTAAAGCTGAGGCCATGATTCAGATCCATGCATTCGCCAGACGCCTTTTTTTTGTCTTTGTCCACTATGACGATTTCCCTGGCGATTCCTTTTATCATCAGTGCGAACGCGAACGTGCTGCCGACATTACCGGCACCGATGATCGATATTTTGGGTTTGAAGGGCTTCATCCATGCTCCTTATTTTTGAATTATCTATGAGATTATACCAGTTTTATAAAAACAGGGTCACACCTGTTTTTTTAATATGGACATATATCACAAGTTTAATCTTCTCTTTTTCCGCGTCCTATGCCTATGGCAGAAATGACCCATCCGATGACAACACCGATGCAGAGGGTGGCGAATATTATCAAAGCCCTGTTAGCCTTCAAAGACCATATAAGGAATTTGATCTCAATCACGTCATAATTCTGGGCTGTAAAGATCGCCAGTAACGATAAAAGAATTAAAACGAGAACGATTTTCCAATTCATAATTTCCCTCCTTTTATTGTGTCCCCACTCTATACGCTACTTGCTTTTTGTGGCTTTCTTTTTCAGGGCTTTCAGCTTAGACGAATATTCAACCTTACACCAGGTCTGAATTTGAACCTAAACCCGTACCCGTTTTTGTTCCTACGCCTGTACCCTATTCTACGCCCAAAGCTCTCCCCTATTCAAAGGTTATATGCTTTTGGGGACAGGTCTGGACAATACACCGTGTGAGCTTATGAGGCACGCCCCATAAGGAGCCTTGGCATTGGCTTCATAAGTCATAGGCCAAGAAAAACAGGGACAGCTCTGGGATTATTTTAGGAACCGTCCCCCATGTTGAAACTTAAACCCACACCCGCAATTACCAGACTTCAGACGTCAGACGTCAGGCTTCAGGGTGTTATATTCTCCCAAAATATCGTCGAACTTTCGCCGCGATCTGACGATCAGTCATTTTGTCAATTGTTTCAATACCCACAATGCGCTTGCCGAGTTTGTTTTTCACGATACGTTTTTCCAGCTCGCCCTTTGCTTCCCCGGGACCAAATATCAGGATAGCTTCCGCATCACGGATGCACGAGATTACCGCATCGTAATATATGTTGAGATGTTCCGTAAACTCTCTCTCCTGGCTGTCATCTGCCGGAATTTTCAGTGCTTCATAGGAATCCGTAGAACATACGCCACCGGAACGTCTGCGTTGTTTTTCAACCTTTGATATTATTAATTTTATTTCTTCCCCCTTGTCCGTAGAGATTACGAGCACAGCCTTCCTGCGGTCAATCCACAAACCAACCGTTTTTTTCATAGTTTCCTCCTGGTATGTGTGCAGGGACGGTTCCTAAAATAAGCACGAACCTGTCCCCAGTTTTAATCTTAGACCGTCCCTGAATTTGAACCCAAACCCGTCCCCTAGCGGGAAACTCAGCGCGCGGCTTTCTCGAGCGCGTTGTTGACCGCCTTTTTGAGGTTATTGCTGCTTACCGTTGCCCCGGTTACCGCGTCAATATTAGTTGTTTGCTTTTTAACCATTTCAGAAAGCAAAGGCCTTACCATCTTGGCGTACTCTTCGCCGCCGCCCCCATGATGCAGCATCTTTATATCGGTCATACCGCCGCCCCTTACAGTGACCTGGACTTTTACGAACGAATACTCCCCTTCATATTTGCCGTCGGCATAACGCCCTTCCCACTCGCAAAACGCTCCAGGCAAGGCCATGAAAACAAAGAAAAGCGTAATAAGAATGGTTTGAATTTTAAATTTCAATTTTTCCTTTTTCATTTTAAATTTTTAATTTAAGATACGATTTCCACCCTGGAGCTCTTAGCTATATCCCCCGGACTGGTTATATCCGCCTTTGCCCTATCCCCTCAACGCCCTTGAATGGTAATATGTCGCCGCTTTTCATAGGGGTATTTGGTTGTCTTCGCCCTGGGGTTTTTTTAGCTCTACGCGTGTTCTTGGAAGACATTCCGGAAACCGCTTTTGTAAAAATTCCAGAAGTTTTTCTCTTACCTCACAACGCAATTTCCAGGCTGTTGGAGAATCAGGAGCGCTCATCAGCGCGCGAATTTCCACGGTCTGAGCGGTAGCATTGGTCACCTGTAAAACATTAACTTTTTTGTCCCAGTTCGGACTTTCTTCAAGAATACGTGTTAATTCTGATCGCAATTCTTTCACCGGTACCG
>JBAROI010000078.1:0-4322 GCA_049642015.1 Candidatus Omnitrophota bacterium
TCACCGTCCCTGATGATCGAGTAATCGCCTTTTTTCTTTTTCGGCGCGCTATAGGTGCCGTACAGGTGACTTTTTGCCGAACCTATGCTTGGCTTATCCAGAATAACACCCATATGCGTCGCGAGGCCTACCTTCCGGGGGTGAGCCATGCCCTGACCGTCGAATATAAAAAGGTCCGGCTCTATTTTTAGCTTTTTCACGCATTTGAGTATAACCGGACCCTCCCTGAATGTTAAAAGGCCCGGCACGTAGGGAAAAGTTGTTTTTATCACACTTGTTACCGCCTGTTTTACCTCAAGGTCCGGATATGTCATGACGACAATGGCGGCTTTTGAACGGCCTTCTTTGACGGAAACGTCCACCCCCGCTATTAAATGGACGTGTTTTAGGGGAAGTTTCTTGGTAATGGCTATCTCGCGCACGCGGTATTGAGCGCGGATCGCCTCTTTCGGGGTAAGGTCCCACCTGTGTAGTTCTCGGTATTTCATAAAGATTGACACCTAAGTTGTTCTATTATAACATATATAGTCCTGAAAGGAGAAAACTCATGAAAGAAGAGCACGCGGAAATTCTTAAGAAAAAATGCGGAGAAGAAAATTTTAAAAAACTGGAAGCGATCGATAACCCGAAACTTCACGATTTTGTGGCGAAATACGTGGAACTTTGTAATCCTGCTTCGGTTTTTGTCCGGACCGATTCACCCGAAGACGCTTTATATATAAGAAAAAAAGCCCTGGATCGCGGCGAAGAAAAGCCCCTGAAAACAGAGGGCCATACGATACATTTCGACGGTTATTATGACCAGGCCAGGGACAAGTCCAACACGAAGTATCTCCTGAGGTCCGACGAAGTCCTCGGCTCGGATATAAAATCCGAAGACCGCGAAAAGGGGTTGAAAGAAATACATACGCTGTTCAAGAATGTGATGGCGGGGAAGGAGATGTATGTTTGTTTCTTTTGCCTCGGACCGACCAATTCTGAGTTCTCGATACCCGCCGTCCAGGTAACCGATTCCAGCTATGTAGCGCATTCGGAAGACATTTTGTTCCGTAGCGGGTACGAACAATTCCGCAAGATCGGTGCTTCAGGGAAGTTTTTTCGCTTTTTGCACTCAGCCGGCGTTCTTGAAAATGGCGTAAGCCGTGATGTATATGCCCGCCGCGTATATATAGACCTGTCAGAAGAGATAGTTTACAGCGCTAATACCCAGTATGCCGGCAACACCGTAGGGCTTAAAAAACTGGCCATGCGTCTTGCTATCAAAAAGGCGTCAGAGGAAGGCTGGCTTACCGAACACATGTTCATAATGGGGGTCCACGGGCCGGATAAAAAAAGAGTTACTTATTTTACCGGATCTTTTCCTTCGGCCTGCGGCAAGACTGCTACGGCCATGCTTGAAGGTGAGAAGATAATAGGCGATGATATAGCTTACTTGCGCAATATTGACGGTAAGATACGCGTCGTCAATGTGGAAAGAGGCATCTTCGGAATAATCCGTGATGTCAATGAAAAAAACGATCCAGCTATATACAAAGCGCTTACCGAACCCGGAGAAATTATTTTTTCTAACGTCCTGTTAGATATTGACAATAAGCCGCGCTGGTTGAGCGATGGGCGACCAGAGCCGGAAGAGGGCGTAAACTACTCGGGACAATGGACGCCTGGTAAAAAAGGTCCTGACGACAATGAGGTTTTTTACGCACATAAAAACGCGCGCTACACTGTTCGCCTGAAGGATCTGGAAAATTGTGACGATAATCTAGAAAATCCGAAAGGTACCGAAATAGGCGGTATTATATACGGCGGCAGGGATTCAGACACAAATATGCCGGTAGAACAGTCTCTTGGCTGGGAGCACGGGATCTTGACACAGGCAGCGACTATCGAATCAGAGACGACCGCTGCTACGCTGGGCCAGGAAGGCGTGAGAAAGTTCAATCTTATGGCTAATCTGGACTTTCTTTCGATACCTATCGGAAGGTACATCCAGAATAACCTTGATATCGTCAAAGGTGTAAAAAAACCACCGCTTATTTTTCATGTGAACTATTTTCTCAGGGGAAAAGACGGAAAGTATCTCAACGGGATCAAAGATAAGCACGTCTGGGTGAAGTGGATGGAGCTCAGAGTCAACGGCGAAGTCGATGCCATAAAGACCCCGCTCGGGTATATTCCCAAACATCAGGACCTTGTCAGACTTTTTAAGGAGGTTCTCGGTAAGGAATACACAAAAGAGCAATACGAGGAGCAGTTCCGCTTAAGGATACCCGAAAGGCTTGAGAAGAAAGTAAGGATCCTCGACATCTATCATACAAAGGTTTTTGATACGCCGCATGCATTTGTAAAAACCCTGAACGACCAGAAAAAACGCCTCGAGGAATGCCGGAAAAAACACGGCGATTACGTTTCACCTTTTGACCTGGAAAAGGGTCAATAGAAAAAGGAGACTGTTATGGAAATGACGAAACCGGTACTATCCTTGGAACTGTCCGGCGTAACTCTTTTTAAGGAAGGGAAAGTAAGAAACGTCTATGACCTCGGCGATAAGCTGCTTTTCGTCGCGACCGACAGGATCTCCGCGTTCGACGTGATAATGGCGAACGGCATACCAAATAAGGGCAAGGTCCTTAATATGATCTCTGCTTTCTGGTTTGATTTCACGCGCGACATAATGGAAAACCACATGATCACTGTCGATATAGACGAGATCGTATCGCAGGAAAAGGCTTTGGAGCCTTATCGCGAAATACTTTCAGGAAGATCCATGCTGGTAAGGAAGGCCCAGCCTGTTCCCGTTGAATGCATAGTCAGGGGTTACATATCCGGCTCAGGATGGAAAGATTACCAGAAAGAAGGAAAAGTTTCAGGCGTGGAGTTGCCCGAAGGTTTGAAGCTTTCTGATAAACTTCCTGAGATCATCTTCACGCCTTCGACAAAGGCTGAATCCGGACATGATATCAATATCTCCCAGGACGAGATGAAGACAGAAGTGGGAGAAGAGGATTTTAAGTTCCTCAAAGAGAAGAGTATTGATGTATACAAAAAAGCAAGCGAATACGCCCTTGAAAAAGGCATCATCATCGCCGATACGAAATTTGAATTTGGCAAAATAGATGACAAGATCGTCCTGATGGACGAAGCCCTTACTCCGGACTCTTCAAGGTTCTGGCCGGTAGATGATTACGAACCGGGGCGTCCCCAGAAAAGTTTCGATAAGCAGTTCGTAAGGGATTACCTTGAAACGCTTGATTGGGACAAAACGCCGCCCGGACCGGAGCTCCCGGAAGACATCGTTCAAAAGACCCGGGAAAAATACCTCCAGGCGTATAAGATCCTGACAGGCAAAGAACTTTAAGATCGCCAGGTATAAGGAAGCAAAATATGTCATCCCGGAAACTGCCGAAGGCAGTTATCCGGGACCAAATAAAATTATTATGTGATCCCGGGTCGCGTTCGCCTTCGGCTCACTTGCCCGGGATGACATACAAACCGACGACCACGAACATGAATTCCCACGTAATTAAGATCGATCCTAAAAAAATAGACCCCGGGGCGATAGAAAAAGCAGCCGGGGTGATACGCAGGGGAGGTCTTGTCGCGTTTCCCACGGAAACAGTTTACGGTCTCGGGGCCAATGCGCTTGATCCGAAAGCGGCAATACGCATATTCGAAGCGAAAAAAAGACCCCTGGACGATCCGTTAATAGTCCACATTGCGCATGAGGAGGAACTCTATAAGCTGGTAGAGGAAGTTCCCGAGCAAGCGAAGAAGCTCATCAAGCGATTCTGGCCGGGGCCGTTGACGGTTGTTCTCAAAAAAACTGAAATTATCCCGGAAATCATCACTACAGGGCTCGATACGGTAGCCATCCGCATGCCTTCGAACGTTATTGCCAGGGAGCTTATCGAAGCCGCGGAAGTTCCCATTGCCGCGCCGTCGGCTAATCTTTTCGGAAAACCTTCACCCACCCAGGCCCGGCACGTTGCCGATGACCTTGGAAGCGCGGTCGATCTGATCATCGATGGCGGCCCTGCAGAGATAGGGATCGAATCCACCGTTGTAGAATTTGTCGAGGGCAAGGTAATAGTTTTGAGGCCGGGAGGAATCGACGTTGAAAGCCTGCATTCCGTTATAGGGGACGTGCACATCTATTCAGAGAAAGAGTTTTCGGAGCGTTCCCCCGGAAAATACCCGCAGCACTATTCTCCCAGGGCAAAAGTGATCGTTGTCGAGGAGGGGGGATCCCAGATAGGGGATGTCAAGATGATCGCCCTGGGCATGCTCCAGAAAGGCAAGAAGGTCGGCATAATGGCGAAGGAAGA
>JBAROI010000113.1:0-1964 GCA_049642015.1 Candidatus Omnitrophota bacterium
TTTTACCTTAGGAAGATTGAAGAGGAAGGGGGCGTCGAAAAAGCCAAGGATGTCGAAATCGAGGAATACAAGGATGTCGAAAGGATCCTTAAGGTCGGAGAACTCCAGGAAGACGAAAAGGTATTTATCTTGCTGCACGGGGAGAGGACACAAGTTGAATCAGTAGAGGATGTGAAAGAAAAACTCGGAGAACTGACAGACGCGGCGAAGTTTTATAAAAAAGAGTACAGGAACGTAAGACTTACGAGCATGGATGAAGTCGTGAGAGCGCTCGAGAGCCTGAAAGAAGGCGAAGAGGTATTTATACGGGAAGATGGCAAAAAGGCTGAAGTGGTGTCCGCGAAAAAAGCCCGAAAAACGCTCAGAGAGCTGCAGTTCCATCATTTAAGGTTTTACCGCGTAAAAGGTGACAGAAAAATAAGGCTGAGGAAGTTTCACAAAATTGAAGAAGCTTTCGGGCATCTTGAAGAAGGTGAAAAGATCACGTTCGAGCGGAACGGAATAGAGGTGGAAATAGATTCGGTAGAACAGGCCAGACAGGCTTTAAATAAAGTCAAGTTCCCCAAATTCTTCCATAAAAAAGAAAAGGTCAAAAGACTTTACACTTACACGGATCTTATGGAAGCTTTCAGGAGTCCCCAAGAAGGTGAAGAGGTATTTATCATTTCGAATGAGATGAGGGTGCCGGTAGAGGACGCCAAGCACGCGATGCTTATATTAAGAAAAGGACCGAAATGGTTCCGCAGGTCGCTGGGCGCAAAAGAAGCCCTCAATAAGTTTGTTGACGGTATCGGTAAAGTCGCTAAGGTGTCCGCGCCGTTACTTGCTTTGGGGCTTATTTTTGCTGCCGGTTGTCGCGGACTTGTCGATCCCGGCAACTTCATGCCCGTGCAGCCGACCAGCGAAGGACTGTCCGCGTTGACCAGCGGTGAGGCCCTCGAGCCGGTCATTCGCATTGAACCCACACCCCCTGCTGGCGCTCCGGTAGTTGCGGCGCCTCCGGCTCCCGTACCGGGAGCAAGGGCGGCAGTGCCGGCACCGGAAGGGCTGTTCGAATTCGACAGTATCCGGGGAAAGAGAGGGCGAACCTTTAGCAACTATCATCAGAACGTGTATGTGCTGAGAACGCTCAAGAGAAGGAACAGGAGATATTTATTCTGGCCCAGGCTTAAGACCGCGGGATATACCTATTTCTACATGGACGGGAAAAGCGAGGTAGTAGTGTCCCCGACAGACCCGGACTTGTTTGAGCGGGCCACTCGCGTGAGGGGCTCAGACGACACCGTTTATGAGATCCACAGGCCTGAAACGTTTCTTGGCGGGAAGAGAACGACCCGCATAGCGCCGGTGGCGCTTGTTATACTTGATGCAAGCGGCACCAGAGTGATCGAGCAGGCAGATGAGCTTCCGGACGTGGCAAGACTTTTAAGGAGTGGTTACCGGTTTCTCTCCGGCGGCAACAGTATATTTTCAGATAAAGTTATCGGGTTCGCAAGGGCGAGAAGATACGATCATGCCGCTACGCAGATCCTCATCGAAAGAGCCGAGAGGGCAAGAAGGGAAGTAATGGCGACGCCTCAAAAGTCTCCTGCCGACATAGTAAGGCTGGCCATCACGTCAAAAAGGATTACGACGCAATGGTACGGCCACATGGGCAAAGTAGCCGGGACGTCGGAAACCTCAACCGGTGACGCCTCTGTCTCGGTCGGCGGAGGAGTAGGCGCCAGGGACGGTTTGCCCGGATATGGCCTGACCGTCGCGAGGACGTTCGACCCGACGATGCCGGCGCGCGTCAGACAGGGTCTGGCCTGGATCGACAGGGGTGCGTACATGTTCAGGGACACGCAGGTAGAGCTTGCGATCCAGGCTCTCATGGTATACGGGTCCTGGCAGGAGTCTGCCCGCGAGGAGGCGAGGCTTTGTGCCGAACTCCTCAGCGAGATGAGTGAATTGGGGATCACTCT
>JBAROI010000011.1:0-1982 GCA_049642015.1 Candidatus Omnitrophota bacterium
GCGACCTTATCTTATGTAATGACGGAGGGCCTCTGCATGTCGCGGTAGCTCTCGGGGTAAAGACAGTATCCATTTTCGGACCCGTTGACGATAAGGTGTACGGGCCGTATCCGCCTTCCGCCGGGAACAGGGTCATAACTGCCCCAGGAGTCCCGTGCCGGCCCTGTTATGACCGGTTCAAGCTGCCGGAGTGCGAATACGACAGCCGGTGTCTTACGGATATCGATCCGGAGAAAGTGGCTGACGCGTGCATGGAGCAATTAAGAAAAAAAGGAAACCAATGACAAAAACACCGGTAAGCGTGATCGTTATAACAAAGAACGAAGAAGAAAATATCGCCGAGTGTCTGGAAAGCGCCGCGTGGGTGGACGAGATCATTGTCGTGGACGACGAAAGCACGGACTCGACCAGGGACATCGCGAAAAAGTACGCCGATAAAGTATTCACGAGGAAAATGGAGAACGAGGGCAGGCACAGGAACTGGGCTTATGACCAGGCCAGGAACGACTGGATCCTGAGCCTGGATGCCGACGAAAGGATAACCGAAGAATTGTCGGAAGAGGTTTCGGAGCTCTTGAAAAACAAGCCCGGTTTCAAGGCCTACACCATCCCGAGACGGAATTATATCGGTGATCACTGGCTTCGCTACGGCGGTGAATATCCCGCTCCCCAGACAAGGCTCTTTCTCAAGGGTGAGTTCAAATACGAGGAAGCGGAGGTTCACCCGCGCGCTTTGATGGAGGGCGATTGCGGCCATCTGAAAGGCGACTTCATCCATTATTCCCATCGTGATATAGCGGATTACATCAGGAGCCTCAACAACCAGACAACGCTCGAAGCGAGAAAATGGTTTTTAACGGACAGGAAAATGAGCTTAGGCCACGCCGTCTGGCGCGCCCTGGACAGGTGTTTTTACCGCAGGCTTCTCAGGAAGAAGGCCTATAAGGACGGGATTTACGGGATCGTCGTTGCCGTTTTCAGCGGCATGTACCAGCTTATCAGTTATATGAAGTACCGTGAGATGAAAGAGGATAAGAATGGATAGGCAGAAACTGTCGGTCGTGGTGATAACCAAAAACGCCGAAGACAAGCTTCGCAACTGCCTTGAGTCAGTGAAATGGGCGGATGAAATAGTGATCGTTGACGGCGAGTCGACCGACGACACGGTAAGGATCGCGCGGGAATATACCAATAATATCATAAACAGTAAGTTTGAAGGATTCGGCGCCGAGCGTAATAAAGGCGCTGAAAAAGCAAAAGGCGACTGGATACTCGAGCTGGACGCGGACGAGGTGGTTACTGACGGTTTCCGCAAGCGCCTGGAGCGGCTTCTCGAAGGGGAAGACGACGGCTGCGTGAGCTTCAAGTTCCGCAGGAAGAACATATTTCTGGGAAAGCCCATGATGCGGGGAGGCTGGTACCATTACTCTGCGCACCTGTTCAAAAAAGGATCCGCCCATTACGAAGGCGACATTCACGAGAAGCTTGTGGTCAACGGCCGGCAGGGCAAGATGGAGGAGGTTGTAGAGCATTATCCTTTCGACACCATATCGGAGTTTCTGGAAAGGCAGAACCGCTACACGACCCTGCAGGCGAACGAGATGTTCAACCAGAGAAAAGATATCCCGGAAAAGGAAGTGATATACAATCTGCGCGTGAAACCGCGGAAGCTCTTCTGGAAGTTGTACGTGCGAAAGCGGGGTTTTCTGGAGGGAAGGCACGGTCTCGTTTTCTCCATCCTTTTCGCGTGGGTCCATTTTGCGAAGTGGGCAAAATACTGGGAATTGCAGAAAGATCATGGAAAATAAGTGTGATATAGTTTTACTGAGCTATGAAAGTCCTGACCTCTTGAAAGAGTGCGTCCGGAGCGTGCTGGATCATACGCGCGTTAAGTCGCGCCTCATCATCGTGGATAATAACAGCCGTTCTCCGGAAGTAAAGAAGTACATCGAGGCGGTTGACGGCAACGAAACCGTAGAGAT
>JBAROI010000120.1:0-2537 GCA_049642015.1 Candidatus Omnitrophota bacterium
CGGGCGGTTTTTTCCCACGAAAACCGCTTCGCCCGCTCCAGGCCCGTCCTTACCATGCCTTCTTTCAGCTCTTTATTAACTAATACATTATACACAGTATCGGTTATTTGTCCAACGTTAAGAGGAGAAACAGCAAGCCCCGCTTCGCCGACAACTTCAGGGAGAGACGAGGTTTCGGACACTACGGCCGGAGTACCGCACTGCATCGCTTCCAGGACCGTGAGGCCGAACCCTTCGTAAAGGGAAAGATGTAAAAGGGCCTCGGATAAGCTGTACAGGACGACCAGGTCATCCTGACAGACCTCTCCTACATACTTTATATCCTTATCGCGATCGATCATTCTTTTCAGCCGGTCTTCTTTTCTGTCCCACCTGCCGGCAATGACAAGCTGATGAGGCACACCCAGCTTCCGGAGTTCTTTATAGACTTCCAAAAGGCCCGAAACGTTCTTATGGGGCTTTACGCTTCCGACGTACAATATGATCTTCTCCGCTAAATCGTATTTTTCGCGCACCCTTTCTATCTTGCTTTTATCCTCTACCTTACTAAAAACCCTGTCGGCCGCTTCATAAATGGTTTTTATCTTTCCTTCGTATTTTTTTCCGAATATTTTGACAAGGTCATCACGCGTGTGTTCCGAGACGGCGATGACCCCCGAGGCTTTTCTCAGCGCTACCCCCATGATCAAGCGGGCGTACCATCTTGCCGCGAAAAAGGAAACAGACTCAGGAAACAAAAGATAAATGAGGTCGTGGATGGTCACTATCATCTTTTTACGGCAGAAGACCGGCGCGTTGAAGTGAGGCACGTGGACCAGGTCGATATCTTCCCTATCGTATGGGAAGGATAACTGCTCCCCCGCCGAATAGATCGGGGCGTCCCAGTTCACTATGCGCGTATTTGTCTCTTTCGCGATCACCTTCAGCCTGCCGGGATCGCCGAAAAGGACAAATTCGTCCTGCGGGGACTGTTTCGCGAGCTCGGGGACAAGGCACCTGATGTACCGGCCTATTCCCGGATGCGTTATCATCCTCGCGTCAAAACCGATGCGCATAAACTATCTCCTCCCAAATATGATCACCTTCGGGGCTTCTTTATCCGTGGCGAACTTGTGGTAGCCGAGGTCTCCGGGGCGGTTTTCCCATTTTATGTCCGGATAATCCAATTCGTATTTCTTATATGTCCGCGCGACTTTGGTGTAATAATCGTTATCCAGGCGCTCGTGCCAGCCCCTTCTGAAAACGATCCATTCCGGCATGTGCTCGTCATCGTACACGTTGGAATTGTCAACGGCCAGATCCGTATAGAACATCAGCGGAAGGTCCCCGTAGATTATCTTCACGGTATCGCCCGGCTCGGCATTTTTATCGAGAAACTTTACTATGCCTTCTATCGGGCCATCGTAGTCGTGGGTTATCTCGTAAATATATTTCGGCAGGAAATAATTCGGCTTGCCCATGTTAAACACGCCTGTTCCAAGCGATATGAAAAGAAATAAAAAAAGAAGCTCCTTGTTAAATCTTTTGAGGCGATACAACACCATACCCTGGACTATGCCCAAAAGGGGTATAAAGTAAACGAGGTACCTGAAGTTCCTTTCTTCCGCGAAACAGAACGCGAAAAGACTTATCGCTATCACGGTGAATATCAATTTTAAAGCGTCTTTTTCTTCCCGCGACAATTCGACCGAGAGCTTCCTTCTCCATATGGCCCGGACAGCATAAGCTGCCGCGAAAAATACCACGGGGAAGATGTACTTATTGATCATCCTGACCTGAAACTCAAGGTTCTTCCAGAGTCTTTCCGGAGAGATAGCTGCCGCGTGAGCCGTACTGTTCGAATAAACCAGCCAGGTAACAACAGCGCCAAGAACAAGAATGCCGGAAACCGCTACTTTAGGAAAAGTCCTTTTATCGAAAGAAAACACAAGATAATGCAGGCCTATGGCCGCGAATACGGGAATGAACATGCCGTGCACCGTATAGCCAAGCGCTACAAGCCCCAGCGAAAATAGTGCCAGATCCCTGTTGGAGCCTTTTTCACGGAACTTTGAATAAAAGAAAAGAATGAACAATACTAAAAAGACCGCCGGGGCGTAATACCTGCACTGTCTCATTAATAGTAGATACGGTACGGAAAACGCCATAAGAAGGGCCGCGCAGTTGGCCGTAAACCTTTCCCTTGTCAGCCTGTACGCGAGTAAATACAGCATGAGAACGTTAACTACGCCGATAACGGCAAAAGGCAAACGCGCGGCGAAAGTACTCGCGCCTAGGAAAAGAAACGAGAGCGCAGTAATGTAGAACTGTCCCCAGGGATGATACTTCCAGGCGTAGTTTTCGCCAAAACCCGTTCTTATCGTGGGATTTACCAGATTTTTGCCGTCAAAAGCTTTCGGATAACCGTATTCAAGGATATTCTTCCCCAGCTGAGCCGTCTCGGCTTCATCCTGCCAGAGAAACTGATTTCCGAGATTCACGAAGATCAGGATAGCCGTTGCAAAAGTAATTATGATTATCGGGATATGCTTTTTCAT
>JBAROI010000131.1:0-2209 GCA_049642015.1 Candidatus Omnitrophota bacterium
TGGAGTGCTTATGCAGAGGGGGAAACACCCGTTCCCATTCCGAATACGGCAGTTAAGCCCCTCGTGGTCTATGGTACTGCGCTGGCAACGGCGTGGGAGAGTGGAACGGCGCTCCTTTAATATTAAACCCGCGGTTTTTTAACCGCGGGTTTTTTTATGTCTGTCTCGCTGTCATCCCGAGCGAGCGAAGCGAGTCGAGGGATCTAAACAGGAAAGGGTATTCCGGTGCTCAAACAGTCCTCGGATGGCAAACATTTTTGCCATCCTGCGGAACTCGCACGGAACACCCTTCCCCGTTTCTTACACAAATAAACCCGCCGATTGCTTACGCACTTATCTCCCGGAGCACCAAGTTTCACCTGGCGGGTTTGAACCGGTTTCATGTGTTACACATCGGCGTATCCGTTGGCCCCAAGGAAACCGGTTCAAAAACTCTTCTTGCCAAAAGGAAAGCTTAGCGCTATCATAACCCCGATAAGCACTTAACCCGCCACAACGAGGTGGCAGATGACGAAACTTAAATTACTATAACTATATAAAACCATCCTTCTCGGGAGAGGGGGGTGGTTTTTTTTGTTTAAGGAGAAAAAATGCATACAATAGAAGATGCAAGGGAAGTTATATGGGCAATAGCCGCTGAATATGATCGTATACCGAAAATAAAAGATGTTGATGTTAATAAAAAAAACGAGTTTACTTATCACGTGAATTTTAAGAATCATAATTTTTCTATAGTGCATAAAGACAGTATAGAAAATTATTTACATCCTGGCGGGAGCGGAATTGACAAAGAAAACGAAAAAAATAGATGGAAAGAAGAAATTAGGCAACAGTTAGAAAACTTACAATAAGTAACCAGACCCAGTTCTGGGATTGAAGGTAGGGCTGTCCCTGGAGTATAAAAGGAGGATGAAATGTATTTTCAATATGAAGAATTATTAAAATCCCCTATACATAGGGCAGCGTATAGTGATAGGACGGCTTGGATAATGGCTGAAATGTCAGCCCTTGCTTATTTGCATTTTGAAAAAAATGAGAAGGAATTTAATAGTCTTAAAGAAAATCTTGAAAAAGCAAAATTTGAATTAGTTGAAATATTTAATTCAGGAGAGACACAGGCGGGAGAAAAAGAAGTTACTGTGCACGATGAAGAAAATTTAATTAAAATGTTTCTTTCCCGTGGAACGCAGGCATTTCTAGCAAAAGACAACGAAAGAAAAGTGGCTGTGTTAGCATTTCGGGGAACACAGACAGAGGGGATGACCCTCGAGACACTTATTGATGGTTTTGTAGATTTATATGCAGCATTATACGAGCTTGACGGGGAGGCAAAAGTTCATAGTGGATTCTATAATGCGTTTCAAGGGGTCAGGGAAAGGATAGCCGAGAAGTTAGAAAATCTTAGAGGTTATTCCGTGTATATAACTGGGCATTCTTTGGGTGGAGCTTTGGCTTTAGTAGCAACGCAAGAATTTAATGATAATAATAACATTGCAGCATGTTATACCTTTGGGAGCCCAAAGGTCGGAAATGAGGAATATGATGATAAGGTCAAGGTCCCCATTTATAGAATTATTAATGCCTATGATATTGTTCCATTTGTTCCTCCCGCTAAAGGGATTGTGAGTTTAGGATTAAGAATTATCTCAAAAGGAAAAACTAGTAAATTACTGAAAAGAATTGAAGGATATACTCATCATGGTTTTGGGCAGAAGTTGACATATTGTGATGAGTATGCTGAGAAAGGTCAACTTGTTCCAGAAGGTGGCGAACTCGAACGCTTTATTGCAATGCTTATACATGCGTGGAAGCAAAAAGAGTGGGATATAGGAGTAAAATGCCATTCTTTAGAGGTATATCGAGAAAAACTGGCTATATGGGGCGAGAAACGCAAAGATGTAGGCAAAAGACTTTGACCAAAAGAGGTGAGTGGGGACGGTTCTTAAAAAAGTGAGTATGAGTAGGGACGGTTCTTAAAATAAGCACAGAGCCGTCCCTATTTTTGTATCTAGGCCTGTCCCTGAAATTGTTCCCAGACCTGTCACCGATTTCCCGAAAAGTTTTGCAAAATGGGGGAAGTGCGGGTAAAATAGTTTTGAATATGAAAGAAGAAAGGTTTAAATATAAAGGGGTGGCGGTTGCGCTTTTGGAAAGCGACGGCAAGTGGTTTTGTACTTGTGAAGCAAGCAAAGAGATTAGGGAACGATAT
>JBAROI010000140.1:0-2937 GCA_049642015.1 Candidatus Omnitrophota bacterium
CCACCGGCTTCTATATCAGTCGCAACTACTCCTCCAATAGGTAAGCCGTATCCCCAGTGAATATCCGGCATTGCCATTGATGCTTTCACGATCCCCGGAAGATGGGCGGCGTTGGCGATCTGCTGGGGAGCGTTATCTTTTACGATCGACTCCAGCATCTTCTCGTCCGAATAGATAATGCCCGGGACCCTCATTCCCGGCATGTAACTGGTAGGAATGCGCCACCTGTAATCGTCTATTTTTTCTAATTTCCCGGTAAAGGGCTGTGTCATGACAAACCTCTCTTAGCTACACGTCAAATACTATCGTAACTTCGCACCTTGAATCAGTTTCTGTTATCTTTAAGTCGTGATGAGTTGCCGCCTTGATCTCGGCTTTGATGCGGCTCGTATCCGTGCCTATTTTTTCTCCCCTTGCTACCGCCTTAAGTTTTCCTTCTTCCAGAGTTTTAATGCTGAATTCGAAAAAAAGAATCTGTTTTATATAAGAAATATACAGAACTTCATTGAGCCATGAGATCAAAAGCCCTTCTTCGTCAGGGCCTTCCGTCTGTATGTCGACTGATTCGGCGGGGCTCAGGCCTTCGAGATCAGCCATCAGGCTGAACATGGCAAAAGCGGCGTTTTCAAAAAGTTCATTGCGACTTTTGCCGTAAATTTTAGCGGCAATGTCAGCCGTATGCGAGATCTGTTCATAGCGCTTCATAAAAACAACTCTATTCTAATAAAAACACGTCGTCAAGTTTTTTTCTCTTTTAGTTCTATTAAAGTTTCCCTCGCCCCGAGACATATTGCTTCGTAACTGTCTTTAGCGCCCAGATCATACCCTTTTTCTTCCAGGACTTCCAGGTTTACAGGTTTATCGATCGTCACTTTTATCGGGTGCCGCTTCGGGAATTTAGACGTTCTCGGCCACGCCTCGTATGCCCCCTCTATGGCAATAGGTACAAGTTTTGCCCCGGATTCCTTTGCCAGGATCCCGAAACCTTTCTTGAATCTGCCCACGCTGCCGTCAAGGGTGCGTATGCCTTCAGGGAATAAGCCCAAATTTTTTCCGTTTTTCATGACATAGAAACAACTTTTCAGGGCTTCGAGAAGATGTGAAGAAAAGTCAAGGGGGATGATCCTTCCTACCTTTACCAGGTTGCGCATAATTGGAACATTAAAATACGGCCGGAAACCGATAAAAAACAGGTCCAGCCTCGGAAATCGAGGCAAAGCGGCGGCAACAAGAAGCCCGTCAAAATAACTCGTATGGTTTGCATAAAGTATATACGGACCTTTTTCGGGAAAATTTTCCTTTCCTTCAACCTTTAAACTGTTGAACATCTTGAAGAATACTTTGAGCATGCACGTAAAAAGAAAACAGGCCAACCATGCACCAAAGCCCGGCTTCAGGTCTATCTTCGCAAGGTTTTCTTCCTTGGGCCGGTCCTGGAGGACCTCTTTCCAGTACTCAGGGCCAAAAGTTATCTCTTCTTCACGCCCCGTGTAAACTGCCCCTTCCGGCAAAATAGGCTCCAGCCCCATGATCAAGTCCCTGACAGTAAAAGCCCTGCCGATGATCTCGTCTTCTATCTTTACGCCTAAAAGTTTTTCAAGCCCCGAAGCAAGTTCGATCCTGCCCAGCGAATCTATGCCCAGATCGAGTTCCAAGAGATCCGCCGGCGTAATAGCTTTTTTGATCCCGGTCTGTCTTTTTAGATAATCTATTATCCTTCTGCCGGGATCTTTTTCTATCATCTCCAGGTCTTCTCCTAAGACCTCTTTTTCGCCCGCGAGACGCTCTTCTTCAACCGCCCTGGCGGCATAGATCTCCTTGACGGCGAAACGCTTGACCTTGCCCAAAAGCGTGTGGGGAAGCTCTTCAAGCGTTATGGAAAAACCCATAAGGCGCATGTGGCTGGGGAGCGTCCTTGAAACGTTGTCAAACCTTTCCCTGATCACGTCCTTAAGGTTCACCTCTCCGTACTTCTTGAAGAATTCAAGGTCAGGCACAACTATGGCCCAGAGGGCCAGGACCTCTTCTTTCCCTTTTTCGGCGGGAACTTCAAAAACGCACATTTCTTTGACCGGAGAGCTTTTCATATAGGCTTCCTCTACTTCCGCGGGATACACGTTTACGCCCGAACTTAAAACGATCACTTCCTTTAGCCTGCCGGTAAGAAACAAATAACCGTCGTCGTCAAGGTACCCGAGGTCCCCTGTATGGAACCAGCCATCCCTTATGACTTCATCGGTCAGGTCTTTCCGCTTGTAATATCCCTTCATCACGTTTGGGCCCCGCGCGATAACTTCGCCTATACCCTCTTCATTTTTATCAACGATCTTTATTTCAACGCCCGGTACAGGCACCCCGACCGAACCGAACTTTGGTTTTTTCAAGGGGTTGAACGTTAAAACCGGGGATGTCTCCGTAAGGCCGTATCCTTCCAGTATCGTAAATCCGAATTTGCGCAGGTCCTTAGCGATGTTCTCGTCGAGTCTTGCGCCGCCACTTGTAAACAGGCGCATCGATCTTCCGAACTTACTGTGAACAAAGTAAAGAAAATATCTCGACAGGTTAATGCCTGTTCTCTCTCTGATCTTACGTAAGCTTTCAACGATAAATTTAAACAGAAGGTTAAGTGGAAAAGGTATCTTTTTTAAGCCTTCAGCGATCTTTTTGTGGAATGACGTGAATATCTGCGGCACAGCGACAAAAACAGTTCCTCCGGCTTCTTTCATGGCTGCCAACAAGGCCTCCGGCCGCATGCTCTCGGGGTAAATGATCTTGCATCCATACAAAAGCGGGAATATCATCGTCACTGTCAAAGGATAGGTGTGATGCAGGGGAAGGACCGAAACGACACTGTCCTTCCGCATGATCAGGTTTACTTTGTGCTGAGAATCGCAGTTCGAGAGTAAATTCCCGTGAGAGAGCATAACGCCTTTCGGC
>JBAROI010000117.1:0-2218 GCA_049642015.1 Candidatus Omnitrophota bacterium
AAAGAGTGTTCCGGATCTTTTCTTCGACCAGCCTTGAATGCCCTTTTCTTTTTGCCTGAAACAGCAGTCTGGTCGTCGTCTCGGGGACATTGTCGTACCCGACTATCCTCGCCATCTCTTCGATAAGGTCTATCTCCCGCCTCAGGTCTTCGCGGAACGGCGGGGGCTGCACCAATAATTTGTTCCCTTCGTCCTGCTCTATGTTTATGCCCAGCTTTCCGAACACGCGCCTGACGCGCTTACCGTCAACCGGAGCGCCGAGAATCTTCCCCGCCTTCTCGATATTAAATCTTATTGACGATTTGCCGATGGGAAGGTTCCCCGCTTCGAAAAAGCCGCACACTTTTCCGTTCGTCTCTTTGGCTATAAGAGTGCTGGCGCGGTCTGAGGTGCGCTCTATCATCCCCTTGTCAACACCCCTCTCAAACCTGTAACTTGATTCGCTGCTTAACCCTAAACGCCTGGCGGTTTGCCTGATAGAGGCCGGATTAAAATACGCGCTCTCGAGCAGGATATTTCTAGTCGATTCGCCGACCTCGGTATCCACCCCTCCCATTATCCCCGCGATGGCTATAGGCCTTTCGCTGTCGGTGATGACCAGCATCCCGGGTTCCAGATCTCTTATGTTTCCGTCGATCGTCGCGATCCTTTCCCCTTTTACCGCTTCCCGGATAAAGATCTTGTCCCCTTTGATCTTGTCCAGATCGAAAGCGTGCAAGGGCTGTCCCAGCTCGATCAAACAATAATTGGTTATATCGACGATATTGTTGACCGGTCTCAGATCGACAGCCGTTATCCTGTCCATGATCTGCTTGCTTGATTCGGTAACCTGCACACCCGTTATGACTCTGGCGGTATACCGAGGACAAAGGGTCGCGCTTTTTATTACGCACTGCACTTTCGGGGCTTTTTCCGTTGTCGTCCCGGAAAAAAGCGCGAGATGCGGCGGACGAAGGTTTATGTCATACAGCGCGGAGATCTCCCTGGCCAGGCCCATTATGCTCAGGCAATCCGGGCGGTTAGACGTTATTTCCAGGTCCATTACCCTGTCCTGTCCGACCTGATGCACGGCTTCCACTTCCGACCCCGACATGGTGAGTTTCTCGGCGATCTCCTCAGGAGTTGCCGTTAAGCGAACATAATCTTTTAGCCAATCGTAACTTAATTTCATAGACTACCTGAACTGTCTTAAAAACCTCACGTCGTTTTCGTAAAAAAGGCGGATATCCTCTATCCTGTACAACAGCATGGCGATTCTCTCCACGCCCATCCCGAAAGCGTATCCGGTATACTCCTCAGGGCCATACCCGACGGCTTCAAACACTTTCGGATCCACCATTCCCGCTCCCATGATCTCCAGCCAGCCGTTCCCCTTGCACACGCGGCACCCTTCTCCTTTACACATAATACAGGAGATATCGATTTCCGCGCTCGGCTCCGTAAACGGGAAAAAATGGGGCCGGAAACGCATCTTTGTGTCTTCCCCGAATATGCTCCTGCAAAAAAGAGTAAGTATTCCTTTAAGGTCTGAAAATTTCACGTCTTTGTCGACCATGAGGCCTTCTACCTGGTGGAACATGAAAGAATGCGAAGCGTCTACCGCGTCCGGGCGGTACACCCTCCCGGGCATGATGGCCTGAATGGGGGGCGCCTGCCTCTGCATCAAATGGATCTGCACGTTAGAGGTGTGGCTCCGGAGAAGGTTCCCGCCCTCGACGTAAAACGTGTCAAACGCGTCGCGGGACGGATGGTCGAGGGGAATGTTCAGCGCTTCAAAATTATAAAATTCTGTTTCTATTTCCGGGCCTTCTTCTATGCCGAACCCGAGCGAGACAAAGATCTCGTTTATGCGAGACATTGTTCCGGTTATGGGATGGACGGACCCCAGCTTGGGGCGGACCCCCGGAAGAGTAACATCAAGCTCACTTGCCTTCGCTCTGGCCGCTGCGGCCTCTAGCCCCCTTTTAACATCATCGATCTTCTCGCTGCATTTATTTTTCACGATGTTGGCCTGCATGCCGACCTCTTTTTTCTGGTCTTCGGGAAGATCTGAAACCGAGCGCAAGATCTCCGTTAGCTCGCCCTTGCGCCCGAGATACTTTATTCTCAGATTCTCCGCTTGCTGCGGGTCCTTACACTCCAGAAGAGCTGCCGTAAGTTCCCTTTCTATTGAGCCGATCCTCTCTAAAACATCCATCCGTCGTCCTTGCGTTTTACG
>JBAROI010000122.1:0-27043 GCA_049642015.1 Candidatus Omnitrophota bacterium
CAATACGATGGAAACAGCGACAAGAACGATGCCGACATAACTTAATCTTAGCTTTGCACCCAGTCTCATTTTAATGCCCCTTCTACTGGCTTCATTTGCTTAAAAGCTCTTTCACGGCCTGAAGCAGGTCATCACGCTTAAAAGGTTTGGTAAAAGTGCGCAGCGCTCCGCCTATCAGTTTAGCGCCCTCAAGATAATTTTCCGGTTTTTCTATGCCGCCGCCTGATATCGCGATGATCTTCAGGTCGGGAAAATCGCGCCGGAGCTCCACCATAGTCTCAATTCCCTCTTTCCTGGGCATGATAATGTCCGCGATGACCAGGTCCGCAGGTTCTTTATGGAAGAGCTTGATGCCTTCATCGCCGTCCGACGCTTCGGTTACTTCGTATCCCGCCCCTTCAAGCCATCTCCGCAATACATCCCGCATTTCATTGTTATCGTCTATAACGAGAATACGTGCCATGAGCCGTTTCCCCCTTTTTAAATACCCGCCCTACTAAACGCTTCCGGAAGATAATCCAGCACGTCAGTCGCTACCATATTGAACGGGCCTTTTTTCTCGGCAGCGATATCGCCTGCCAGGCCGTGAAGGTACACCGCGATCACCGCAGCGCTATAGTCATCAACGCCCTGCCCTATAAAGGAGGCGATCATCCCGGTCAGGATATCCCCCATTCCGCCGGTTGCCATGCCTGAATTACCGGTTTCGTTCACGTACACATCGCCTTCCGGGTTTGCCACGACCGTCCGGTGCCCCTTCAGGCATACGACCGATCCCGTGACTTCCGCCACACTTTTCGCCACGTCTTCCCGCATTGACTGGACTTCGGCGACGTCTTTCCCCGTAAGATTTGACATTTCCCCCGGATGCGGCGTAAGGACCAGCCTGCCGCGCCTGTCTTTTAAAAGGTCCGGGTTCCCTTCCAGGGCGATTATGCCGTCTGCGTCAAGAACAATGGGAGTTTCTATTTCCTGAATAAGCTTTCTGATAAGCGGCCGGGTTTCGGAACTTCTCCCCAGGCCCGGGCCAAGGACAACAACATCGCTCTTGCCGGAAAAATCAAGTATCTGCTTCTCGGCGGCCACCCCGAGCGTCTGGCCTTGTGTCTCTGTCAGCGGCAGGGTCATGCATTCTGTAAGCTTGATCTCCATTATGGGATTAAGCGATTCCGGGATACCGTTGGTCACGAGCCCCGAGCCGGAGCGGAGGGCTCCTTCGCAGCAGAGAAATGCCGCGCCGGTCATCCCGGGGGAACCGGCAACAACAAATACCCGCCCGTAATCCCCCTTATGGGAATCTTCCCGGCGAGCAGGAAGCTTTTTAATATGTTCACGAGTCATTTTTCACCACCATTGCGTTTGATATGGCAACGTTCCGGGTATGCGAAATGCTGACCAGGACCGTTACCGGACCATTTCCTTTCACCAGCCGTTCGGCTTCACCGTGCAGGCGAACGTATGGTTTGCCGTCACTATTATTTAATATCTCGATATCCGACCAGCTCAAGCCTATCCTGGCGCCATCGGGGATCGCTTTTTTAACAGCCTCTTTCGCGGCGAACTTTCCCGCCATGTGCATGAATCTTGTTTTTTTGCCGCCGGCGTATTCCAGTTCCTCGGGAGTGAATATTCTATGCAAAAACTTGTCTTCTTTTTCCCTCACCGCTTTCTCAAATCTATCTACCTCGACGACGTCTATACCTGTACCGATAATGCTCATGACATGAGTTCCTTCATCTGTTTTACTGCCCCGGCTATGCCGGTAAATATGGATCTTGAGATTATAGAGTGGCCTATGTTGAGTTCGTACATGCCCTCGATGCGGGCTACCGGGGTAACGTTATCGTAGTTCAGGCCATGCCCCGCGCATACCGTAAGGCCGTTTTCAATGCCGAAAGCTGTCATCTTTTGGAGGATCTCAAGCTCCCCCGATGGATCTTTTCCTTCGTTAAATACTTCGGCGTACCTGCCGGTATGAAGTTCTATTATTTTGACACCCGTGTCTTTTGATGCTTCTATTTGCCGCTGCTCAGGGTCGACAAAAAGACTGACCTCGATCCCCGAAGCGGAAAGCTTCCAGGCGACTTCTTTAACCCTTTCAAAATTGCCGGCAACGTCCAGTCCGCCTTCGGTGGTGATCTCCTGCCGCTTTTCCGGAACGAGCGTCGCTTGATCGGGTTTTACCCGGCAGGCGATGTCCACTATTTCCGGGTCGACGGACATCTCCATATTCAGCTGTGTCGTAACTGTTTTCCTTAAAAGCTCAAGGTCTTGATCGTTGATGTGTCTGCGATCTTTTCTGAGGTGGCATACAATACCAGCACACCCAGCCGCCTCGCAATCCCTTGCGGCCTGTACGGGGTCGGGCTCAAACGTCTTGCGGGCTTCTCTCACTGTCGCCACGTGGTCTATGTTAACGCCCAGCTTAACCATCACTCGCCGCTTTCTTCCTTTACTACAGGGATGTAGACGTCTACCGCCTTGTCTTTGAATTGCAGCATCTTTACGTCAGAAACCACGCCCAGCTGCACTCTCGTAGTCCGCGTGTAATCTCCCAGGTCGATCCTTTCGGTCCTGAGTTCGTCTATATCTTCAACGATCTCTTCGGGCCCGAAAATGGCGATATCCGAAGGAACTACCCTGACTTTGTCGTATTCAACACGGTATCCTGCGGGCGTTTTACCGGTAAAGACCAGTTTCACCGGGACTTCTTTGATGGTGAACTGGTACCGCGCAAAAACATCCTCGGGCTTATCCGTTTTTTGCGTAAACGAAACAGGGTTGACCAGGTCAAAGACATAGAACCAGGTGGCCGCTGCCAATATAAGAGATATGATCTTCAGCCAGAAATTATGTGTAATGACCTTTAAAAGCTTCATTTTACGGTTTCACCTTTTGCGCTCAGTCTTTTAAATATATCAGGGAAAGACATTTTCTTTGCTTTCGGCATATATGCCCTTTCAAGCGT
Organism: Candidatus Omnitrophota bacterium; assembly: GCA_049642015.1. Taxonomy (GTDB): domain Bacteria; phylum Omnitrophota; class Gorgyraeia; order Tantalellales; family Tantalellaceae; genus JBAROI01. The sequence goes on from JBAROI010000122.1 coordinate 2,969, forward strand.
TTTCGCCATGTTCTTGGGGTCAACGTCTTTCGTCAGCTTGCCGTCCTGGGCTATTGAGATCTCGCCCGTTTCCTCGCTTACAACTATAACGATCGCGTCGGTTTCCTCGGTAAGCCCTACGGCCGCGCGGTGTCTCGTGCCCATCGTCTTGGGAACATTCGGGTTTTGCGTAAGAGGAAATAGGCACGCTGAGGCTTCCACGCGCTGCTCCGAGATTATGATCCCGCCGTCATGCAATGTCGTCCCGGGGGTAAAGATCGTGTTTATAAGCTCGCTGGTGACTCTGGCGTCCACGCTGACGCCGCTTTCCACGTAACGCCTGAGACCGACCTCCCTTTCTATGGCGATCAAGGCCCCGATCCGTTTTTTTGACAACACTACGGCGGCCTTGGCTATCTCGTCGATCGTCTCTTTCTCTCCGGAAAAGACTCCGAACCTTCCTATCCTCGCAAGGCCCCTTCTGATCTCCGGCTGGAAGATAATGAGAAAAGCCAAAACGGAGATGGCAAGGAACCTCGTCAGGAGCCAGTTGATTATGACCAGGTTCAGCCCCTTGGTAGCAAGGATTATGAGGGAAACGATTATGATGCCCTTAAGTACCTGCTCCGCGCCGGTGCCCTTTATGAAAAGAAGCACCATGTAATACACGGCCCAAAGTATAAGTATTTCAGGAATTATCTCCAGGTAACTCAAGAATGATTCCATACAATCACGCGCTCCTTATCGCGTCTACAACACGCATTACGTCCTTCATCTGATCAACGTCGTGCACGCGTATTATGCTTGCCCCGTTCATCACCGCCGCGGCCACGCTTGCCGCCGTACCGAAGATCCTGCCACCGGCTTCTTTTCCGGTCAGTTCGCCTATAAACGATTTTCGCGACGTTCCCACGAGTATGGGTTTTTCAAGCTTTTTTAGCTGGCTCAGATTTTTAAGTATAGCAAGGTTGTGTTCCAGCTTCTTTCCGAATCCTATGCCCGGGTCCACGATGATCTTTTCCGGGTCTATTCCCGCATCTTGAGCTATCTTTATCGATTCCGAAAGATGCTCAATGATCTCCCCCACGACATCTTCATAGCTCGGCGCTTCCTGCATAGTACGAGGGGAGCCTTTCATGTGCATGAGAACCACCCCCGCGTCAAATCCTGCTATCGTCCGCGCCATCTCGGGGTCTTGCCTTAACGCGGTTATATCGTTGACGATCGAGGCCCCCTCTTCGAGGGCCTGCCGGGCCACTTCGCTTTTATAAGTATCAACCGACAAGGCGATATCGGTGACTTGTCTTATCGCCTTGATCACCGGCAACACCCTTCCTAGCTCTTCATCCAAGGAAACGCTTTCCGCCCCCGGACGAGACGACTCGCCTCCTATATCTATTATGTCAGCACCCGCCTCCGCCATTTCCCTGGCACGCTCTGCCGCCAGGCGGGGTTCCGCATACCTGCCGCCGTCGCTGAACGAGTCCGGGGTTGCGTTAATAACACCCATTATGCAGGTACGCTTTTTGTCTTTTATGTCGCTCATTTCGAAAACCCGAGAAGCTCCCTTACCTCGCTTTCGTCCATGGTCTCCTTTTCTAGCAGCTTATCGGCCAAAAGGTCCAGCTTGTCCTTATTTTCTAAAAGTTTCTGTTTGGCAAGCTCGTAGCATGAATCGACGATCTTCTTGACTTCAGCGTCTATGACCCTGGCGGTATCTTCGCTGTAATTTCTTTCCTCGGTTATGTCGCGCCCAAGGAACACCTGGGTGTGACGCCTTCCTATCGTAAGGTGCCCCAGTTTATCGCTCATGCCGTACTGCGTTACCATATCGCGGGCCAATTCCGTCGCTTTCTTGATATCATCCTGCGCGCCCGTGGACACTTCCTGAAACGCTATGTCTTCGCTGGCGCGCCCTCCCAGCATACCGGCGATCTTTCCCATGAACTGGGTCTTCCTGTATATGTAATGGTCGCGCCTGGGCAGCTGCATGGTATACCCGAGGGCCATACCCCGGGAAACGATCGTAACTTTGTGCAGGGGATCCGCGCCTTCGATGAGATATGACATCATCGCGTGCCCCGCCTCGTGATATGCGATGATCTTCTTTTCCTCGTCGCTGATCTTCCTGGATTTTCTTTGGGGGCCGGCCATGACGCGTTCCATGGCTTCCTGCAATTCTTCCATGCCTACCGCTTTTTTGATCCTTCTTGCCCCGAGAAGCGCGCCTTCGTTTATAAGGTTTGCCAGGTCCGCGCCGGAAAAACCTACCGTCTGCTGGGCGATCTTGTAAAGATCGATCTCCTCATTCATTTTGACGTGCCTCGCGTGCACCTTGAGGATCGCCTCTCTTCCGTTGATGTCAGGAAGATCCACGACTATCTGACGGTCAAAACGGCCCGGTCTCAAAAGCGCCGGGTCCAGAACATCCGGCCGGTTGGTGGCCGCTATTAAAATTACGCCTGTGGCCGTATCAAATCCATCCATTTCACCCAGAAGCGCGTTAAGCGTTTGCTCACGCTCGTCATGCCCCCCGCCTATGCCGGCAAATCTTTGTCTGCCTACCGCGTCTATCTCGTCTATAAAAACAATGCATCCCTTTTTACTCAGCTTAACGGATTTTTTCGCCTGTTCAAAAAGGTCCCTTACGCGCGACGCGCCGACGCCGACGAACATCTCGACGAAATCAGATCCGGAAATGCTGAAAAAAGGCACTCCGGCTTCACCGGCAACGGCTTTCGCGAGAAGTGTTTTCCCGGTACCGGGAGGACCCATGAGAAGCACGCCTTTTGGCATTTTACCGCCGAGCTTCTGGAATTTGCGAGGATCTTTTAAAAACTCGATGACCTCCTTGAGCTCTTCTTTTGCTTCCTCTATGCCCGCGGCATCATTGAATGTAACCGTCATCTTGTCCTTTGTCGCGAGCCTGGCCCTGGACTTACCGAAGGACAACATCTTGCCGCCCCCCGCTGAAGCTCCCCGGTAAATAAAAAACCAGAGGAATAATATGAATATGAGCATCGGACCGAGCGAATAAAAAAGATTGGAAAGAAACGTCTGAGGCGGCTTGATGTCAAAGTCCGGTATGTTGTTCCGCATGAGGTCAAACAGTTCGGGATCGTTCTCAGGGATGTTAACGATGAAACGTTTGCCGTCGTTCAGTTTACCGCTAACGCGATCGATTATCTTTACCGCTGAAACGATAAGACCGGTCTGGTCGTTCGCTTTAACGGCATTGTAAAACTCCCGGTACGTCATCTCCCTGGACGTCTCTTCGAAAGACGTGAACGCCCACTGGAATATGTAAAAAAGGCCCATTATGATCAAAAGCCAGACGAAAAGATTCTTCCCGTTTTTCTGGCCCTTGCCGAGTCGTATAGGTTGTTTTTTTCCTTTTTTCTGAAGGTTCTTCTTGGGTCCGTCCATTTAGCTCCTAAACAATCTAATAGTTATACATATAGCGCCTAAACAATCTAATAGTTATATAAGTATTATACTTATAAAAACAATATTGTGAAGGGTTAATTGCGTCGTTTTTCGAACATTATTTCTCTGTCCCTTTTTGTTGCCTTTATGCCTCCGGGGAAATCCAGCGATTTTCCCTTTTCGCCGGCCCGTAAAAGATAATCCATATCCATCCAGTGGCGGTAAGTAAGTTTTTTGATGTTACCGCCTGCCCGCTTAATTGACTCCTTAAATATAGCTTTTCGGAGCATTTTCGGCTGCAGCACAAGGTCGGCTATTTTTATTACGACAGAGCCTTTCCCCTCTTTAACGTTTCGCCTGGAGGCTCTTTCCTCATCCTCCATCGGCAGTAAAAAATCTTCCCTGAACGCGTCGGCCAGGTTCGCAAGAGAGCGCTTGATCCTGGGATTTACTTTCTCCAGCTGCGGGAGAACCTCCAGCCGGACCTTGTTCCTCTTGATCTTTACGTCAAGGTTCGTGCGGTCTTCAACATGTTCCTGCCCGGAAGCTTCAAGGTAATCCTGAACATCCTTTTTTTGCGTGCGTATGAAAGGCCTTATTAGCCTGAAACGCCCGTCTTGTCTTATCGGAGGAATACCGGCCACGCCGGCGGGTGAGGCGCCCGTAATTATCCTCATGAGCACCGTCTCGGCCTGGTCGTCCAGCGTATGCCCTGTAGCGATCACACCGCACTTGTTCTTTTTCGCCGCTTCTTTAAGGAAAGCGTAACGTTCTTCCCTGGCCAGTTCTTCAAGCGACTTTTTCCCTTTTGCCCTGGTTCCGAGTTTTATCTTCTTATGCGCAAAAACGAGGCCGAGTTTCTCCGAAAGGCGCTTTACGAAATCTGAGTCTCTCGCGGACTCTTTTCCCCTTATGCCGTGATCCAGGTTTCCGACTACTATCTCTATCTTCAGGCTTCTCTGTAAGTCCGAAAAAGCCTTAAGCAGCCCCACTGAGTCAGGACCGCCGGATACCGCCACCAGCACCCTGTCCCCCGGGCGCAGCATGTCATAATGCTTTATCGTATCCCTGACCCTCTTCAAAAAAGTTGAACGTGATAATTTTTTCATTTTTTCTTAAACATTTCTTCTTTACTGTAAATACAGCCGCAATAATGCTGCCGGTAAAGCCCCCACTCGCGCGACAACTCTGTCGCCCGGAGGAAACCGTCCTTTGCCTTGAAGTTGGCAGCTATAAAACGGTCCCCGCCTATATCGCATCCGATCCTGTTAACCAGCAAAGCGTCTTTCATGGGGCTTACGCTCAACGTGGTGGTAAAAAATTTAAACTCTCCCTTCTTGCGGAAATACTCGAAGGTCTTTTCCAGCCGGAGCCTGAAACACGCTTCACAGCGGGCTCCGCCCTCGGATTCGTATTCTTTTCCCTTGACCGCCTGGAACCAGTTTTCACGGTCATACGGCCCTTCTACAAGCTCAAAACCCAGGTGACTCGCAACTTCCCGCGCGGCCTTCAGGCGTTTCTCGTACTCATCGGCCGGGTGGATATTCGGGTTATAGAAATAGCCCGTAACGGTACGCCCTTCACACATGAGTCTTTCTGCTACTGAAGCGGCGCAAACACCGCAGCAAACATGCAGTAATACCTTCATAGCTATTGCTTTCTTACCTCCCGCGTGGCATACTTTATTTGGGAGTGAACCTCTAGCGCCAAGCTGGTAAAAACTATTATACAAAAAAGGGAGGACTTCACTCCCTTTTTATATGGTCACCTCTAAAAAGTCTTCCGCGATCTCAATGTTGTCATATCCTTCGACCATCTTCCGCATCTGGTCAATATCCCGGCATTTTCTGCTTATATGGGTCAGGACCGCTTTTTTTACCTTCTCCTCCCTGACCATTTCGATAACTTCCGGGAGCGAAGCGTGTTCATGCGGGCGTTCGAAGTCTTTTTCTTCGGAAAAATAAGTACAATCCTGCACTAATAGATCGGCGCCGCTGACCAATTTCTTTAAGTTGTCGCAGATCTCGGTATCGCCTGAATAAACTACCTTTTTCCCTTTCTTCGTCACTGAAATATCTTCGAGCCTGATCTTTCGTCCCTCGAGACGCACTTCGCCTTTTTCTTTCAGGCGGCTGTAAAGTTCGCCCTGCTGGGGCAACCCCAGCTTAACGGCCTTTTCCGGATCCACGCTAAGCTTATCCTTTTCCAGAAGCGCGTAAGCAACAGCCGGAACACTGTGCTTGACCGGTGTCGAAACGATCCTGAACCTCTCCGCTTCAAGAAGAGTGGTGACCTTACTTCCCCTGGACGGAACGCCCCTTGGAATGATCTTAAACTTTCCCATCGAATGACTGACGGCGAGAGATCTCCGCACTTTGCCCGCCTCGGGCGCGTAAACTGTAAGGGGCTTCTGGCGCCCCTCAAAACCCATCGTATCCACCATTCCGGGAAGACCCAGACAATGATCCCCGTGCCAGTGGGTGATAAACATCTGGTTTATTTTCATTACGTTGAGTCCCCCGAAAAGAAACTGTCTCTGGGTCCCTTCCCCGCAGTCCCAGAGATAACAGAACTCTTCACCGTCATCATAACTGAGATAAATGGCCGCATGCGCCCTTTCCTTAGTGGGAACCCCGGCTGTCGTACCAAGTATTCGCAGTTTTATTTTAGACATTATCCCCCGCTCCTTAACGCTTATCCCTGTTTTCTTTCCAGTATCTCACCATTTTCCGAAGGCCTTCCTCCGTAGAAACTTCAGGCTCATACCCGAGAAGGTCCCGGGCCCGTGAAATATCGTAAACCCTGTCCTTAAAAACGCGCTGAAATTTCCTGCGAATGGGCGGTAGCACAAGCGCGGCTTTTACCGCCCACCCCGGTATAACAGGCGGTGGGCCCGCGCCCAATTCGTCAGAAATGATCTCCAGGAACCTTCTTATTGTTATGATCTCTTCGTCGGCCACAAAGAACGTGCCACTGAGAGCTTCTTCCTTCTCGAGGGCAAGCTCCAGGACCTGCACTACGTTATTCACATGCACCAGGCGCAACTGTTCCCTGAGCCCATCCATGCCCAGGGTAGGAATTCTTCGCCGTGCGGCTTTTTCCAGGATCTTGGGCAAGGCGTGCGGCTCTTCATCCCCGTAAACCATGCACGGCCTGATTATGGCGACGGGCAGCCCTTTATTGCGAAAAGTAATGACCACGCGCTCGGCCTCTGCCTTGGACCAACCGTAGGGATTGGTCGTCTTGTATGGCAGGTCTTCCGTGAGGGGCGCCTGATCGTTCCCGCTAACAACGGCAACCGAACTCAGATAGATAAGCCTTGAGATGCCGTATTTCAAGCACGCCCGGCATATATTCATGGTACCGAGAACGTTCGCCCTGTAAAGGTTATCGGCAGTATCGTATAGTTTAGCGGCACAGTGAAAAACGTATTCCGGACGCACTTCCCGGAACGCCCTTTCTACCTGCTCCAAGTCGGTAATGTCTCCGATCTCCAGGGGAACGCCTTTTTCTTTCAGGAAATCGACCTTGCTCGTCTCCCTGGCCAGGCAGGTAACTTCGTGCCCCTTCTCCAGAAGGCGCTCCACGAGCCGCTTTCCGATAAAACCTGTCGCGCCGGTAACTAATATATTCATTTAACGAAAATAAAGCTGAAAATAAACGCCGCTATCGGCAGCATCCCGACAAGCGCGGGACCAAACGCCAGAAACGGCTTCTTGCCTATGCGCAAATTGTCGACAAGGTCGCCCATCAGGCCGGACTGCTCCATGGCACCGCCTATTATCGGGATCAATCCAACAGCTACTGCGAGAAGAAGGATGGACGGATCGGTAAGGGTCCTGAGTACGACATTCACCATCTGGGATTGCTGCAGATAAACGCAACCCAGAACAATGGCAGCGATAAAAAGGCCGACCCACAGGCTCCTTTTTCCTATTATCAGGAGCAAGATGAAAGCTAAGCTGATCCCAAACCAGTCCATTCTATTTCAGCGTGTACCCTCCACGCTTCAGGGCTTTATTCATACGGGAAAGCGCCTGCACAACGGTCCCTCCCTCTGTGAGATTACTCATACAGGTTGCCGCGTATCCTCTCCGGTTTTTGATCTTGAAGGTCTTTATCATTGACTTTGGCACCTTTTTGAGCTTTATTTCCCTTTTAGCCATGCTTCCTCCTTTATTTCAAGAGCTCGTCTTCCGAGATTTCCATGCCCCTAAGAAATTTCTCTATGTCCTGGTTCGCCTTCCACACGTCCTTTATCCTGGACTTATTGCGCATGAACGCTATGACAATAGCCGGGTCAAAAAAGCTGCCGGCATTCTCGAGTATCATCGAAACCGATCTATCGAAAGGAAAGGCTCTCTTGTAGGGTCTTTTTGACGTAAGCGCGTCAAAATAATCAGCCAGGCCGACGATACGCCCGTAGAGGGGGATCCGCTTACCCTTAAGTTCGCGAGGATAACCTGTGCCATCGAACTTTTCATGGTGCGTAGAAGCAATAATACCGCAGGCCTGCAGGATGGGCGTCTTGGCGTTCTTGAAGATCTCGCCTCCCACTGCAGGATGTTTCTTGACCAATTTCCATTCCGAAGAATTGAGCTTCCCCTTTTTTTTCAGTATGGAATCGGGGAGGATGACCTTGCCGATATCGTGCATGGGGCTGGCGTAACGTATGATCTCCACTTCGTGCCTCGGTAACCCCAGGCCGTCAGCGATTATTTCGCTGTAATCGGCAATACGGACCAGATGCGTTCCCGTCATGACATCGCGATATTCCGCCGTAAGGGCCAGCCTGAATATCATCTCTATGTGGGAATCCCTGAGTTGCCTGTACGCTTTTTTCAGTTCCGCGTAAGCAGAAGTCAGCTTCTTGCTGTAATCTTTATTGCTGCTTTTCCTGGTCATGTGTATATATCAACTTTCTTTAGCCCTTCCACCAGGCCTTACTCTCGATTTCAACCGCAAAAGGGGTATACGACGGAAGATTATTGATGTCAAAAAAGCTTGTATCAAAATCCCAATCTCTGTCAGGAGCCGTATACTGCGGCTCACCCCATTGCCACTGCCCGGTAGCGATCTGGCTTGGCCATAGTGACACAAATGCCCCTCGGATAGTTAAAGTAATACCTTCCCAACCTTCATGAAGGCGGGGATAATTTTCCAGTCCGCCTCCGTACACGCCGCCAACTGTTTCGCCAATACCTGCTATGAAAGCTGCATTTACCGTCGTTCCGCTCGCTGCCCTTCCCCCTAAATCACTAGTGCTATTGACATCATCCCAATTATTAGACAAGAAGTTCGCTGCATCACTGATCATAGCGGCCGATTTTTTTTCGACGCTGTTAAAATCACCCTGAATGTACCCCGGAAGATTGGTAACTAGTATTAAACCGCCTGCATTATCTATTGTTGATCCGTTTTTTATGCGAACTCCACCCTGATATGCTTCCTCAACATCATCCCTTGTGCTATAAACCAGGCCGTCAGCCGGAAGGTGATTGGCATATGTCTGCACTCTTACCGGAGCAGGGGGATCTCCCTGCATAACCATTTCATAACCGGACAATTTATCAACATCGATATCGTTCATCTTGACATATTTGCCTTCACGGTTATTATAAAAACTGGTTGAGGTCGCGACAGTCCCGACAGGGATATCGGTCCCTTCTACCAATTTCACCCCATTTTCATAAACCTCTCCGTTAATAACCTTGACAGTAGCCTGGGTGGCATAAAATCCACTGGGGTGGATCGAGCCGATTTCGGGAGCCACAAGGGATGTAACCCCATGAACGCCGCTTTGCACAGTCCCACCCCAGCGATTTTGCGATTCAGACGACCAGTCGCTTCTTCTCGAATCCAGACGCTCAATATCGCCGCCCGTAAGCATAGCCTCGTAGTTTGAAGTTCCTTTTATTTTAATAAGAACAATACCGGGCATTTCCCAACCGCTATCTTTTCGCATATTAAAAATATCTCCCGCGGTCCTCAGGTACTCAGTATCTACGGTAAGGAGCGTGTCTGTGTTAGCGTCAATATATATATCGTTGTTGCAGTGAATTTTTCCCGATAGTGACATGTCCCTTCCTGGCAGAAGTTCAAGATCGACCGCATAAAAAACAGCGTGCTGAAAAGTAAAAGTCTTTTTGCGCGCAACTATCAGATTAACGATAGCGGATATATTCTCTTCGTCGTTAGTGATAGTGGCGACGATCTTGTAATGCCTTTCATTTGTAACTATCCCGTTGGCGTCGGTATAAACCTGTTCCAAATCCATGGACTGGCAGCCTGCCACCAGTTCATACCCGGGAGTGAGAAAATCTGTAATTGAAGTATTTAAGTCGGCCCAGATGGCTTGCGCACCGGCAGGCTCACTCTCACGATTGGCCACTTTCCTGGCAAGATCATAAGCAACCTGCTCCGCTCCGGACTCGGCAAGGTAGTACGCCTCCGTGCGAAGCCTGTGCCTGTTAGCGAAACTGTATTCGGTTGAAGCCCTCTGCAGCACTGCTATCGCCAGGAGCATAAAAGCAAATATTGCCACATACGCCGTGATCAGGCTGGCGCCTCTATTGTTATTTAATATCTTTTTCGCAAAATCTATTATCATCTAGTTTCTCATATTTACAACTGAAGTGAAAACCACCCTAAGTGTCTTTCCGGTGCCGCTGGTCTTCTCCAGCTCCAGGATAAAATTCATCTCATCCATATATAAGGAAGAATCAATATTGTTATCTATAAACGTTATACTTTTGAGGTTATCCGCCAGAACTTCTGTGTCCGCGTCTTGTGTCCTGATAAGCCTCATCTCTGTGCCCACAACCTCCCCCTCTATGGTTACAACATTTGGATCCCACACCAAACTCCCGGAAGACATATCAGGCTCTCCGTCTTCATCCGAATCTGCGGGTAAATAAAATTGAAGCCTGTCTGTCCCTGCTGCGGGATAATTCTGTGTTATGGTGACCTGGCTGAGTGAAGTCCTTTTTATGTCTATCGTCATGCTATTGACTGCAAGACGGGCTTCATGTTGAAAGGTCGCTAAAACATCGGAAACATAGAATATGCCGCGCATTTCGGTGCTGGCGACCATAAGCGCCGCTAACAATATCACAAGGATGCCTGAGACAAGCAGGATCTCAAGAAGTGTAAAACCTTTTCTATTCATAAGTACCTGCTCCTAAGAATCCTGTAAGTATGTGTGCGTGTGTTTCCGCCTTTACGGACCCAGGTCACCTCAACTTCTATCTCCATAGGTTCAACCCCGGTACCTTGCGGATAGTTTATCCTTATAACTTCACTATCTAAAGAGTAGCCCCCTATTAGATCGGCATCAATAGCCTGCCCGTCGGGAAATACAGTAGTAAGGTAAGAAAAAGGCGTGCTTCTCATCTTCTCCATGACATCCTTCATGTCATCCGTAGCTATACTCTCTTCCCTGGCCAGAACTATTTGATTTAGGGAAGTGAAAAACGCTCCCCATATTCCCATAACAGCCACGAACAGAACCGCGGAAGTGATCATAAGCTCTATGATGGTGAAGCCCCTGCGTGAGGATCCTTTGGGAGGGATTATTTTTTTGCACCGGTTAAAAATGTTCATATTTTTGCTTCTTCGGACCATATCTCGTTTTGCTCTTTTGCTGGGAATGGGACAGGGACGGCTTTGATAAATAGAAAGGCTTTTTTTGCTTTCCCGTTATTCTGCGCCGCGGGGAAGGATAACCACAAATGTATTCCCTTGACCAGGCTGACTTTCCGCCCAGATCTTTCCCTTATGGAATTCTATTATATCCTTGGCGATGGCTAGTCCTAATCCGGAACCTTTTTTAGCGGTATCAAGCCTTTCAAACTTATCGAATATCTTATGCAAGTCCTGGGAAGGGATGGCTTCGGCGGTATCTTTGCATTCAAGCCGGACAAGTCCATCGGTAGAGAAAACCTTGACATCGATCTTTCCTCCCCCGGGGGTAAATTTTATCGCGTTTCCCAGGATATTATTCACGACCTGGACGATCTTGCTAATGTCGGCCAAAATTGACAGATCAGCGCCTTTTTGAAAGTCCGTGGTCAGGTTCAGGTTCTTTTTATCCACCATGACCTTCATTTCCGCTATCTGTTCGCCTATAATGCCCGGGATGTCACACTTTTCTTTTTTGAGTTTGACGATACCGGCCTCGACCTTGTAAATATCCAGGAGGTTCTCGACAAGCTGGGTCATGCGTTTGACCACACCGTGGCAAAGTTCCAGGACGCTCTTTTGCTTCTCGTTCACGTCACCGAACGCGCCGCCGTTCAGATCGGATACGTTCGCGTCAAGCACGAAAAGCGGATTCCTCAGGTCATGTGAGGCCGTAGCTACAAATTTCGACTTAAGCTGATCGCTATGCTTCGCCTGCGCGGCATAAAAAACGACCTTGTTCAGTGTCCGCCGTATTATATTATACCCGATAAAAAACCCACACATGGAAAGAGTAATAGATATAAAGAGGACAAGGCCGATGTCGCCTATCAGGACTTCAACCGTAAAAAGCCTGGTCGCCAGGAGATAAACAAAGACAAGGAAAGGTATAATGCTCATCAAAGCAAAAGCGATCTCAAACTTCTGGTAAGGGTTTTCCTTTATCTCCTGTACCACAAGCTTCATCTCTTCACGAGCGGCTTTTGTTTCCTGATTACCCATAAATCCTCCTAATAATGAGATGCATCCTCAGAGATATTTATTCAGTTTTACCTTTTTCTAATGAACGAATTTTTGAAAGGATAACGTATTCCAGATATTCCCGCTTAAAGGGTTTTGCGACAAAAGCGTCCGCACCCAGCTTGGTCGCTTCTCTTATGTTTTCCTCGCTTGCCTGGCCGCTGACCATGATCACTATCGTCTTGGGGCTTTCGTCTTTTATTTTTTTGAGCAGCGAAAAACTTGTCTCATTCCCAAGGGCGATATCCAGCAGAACTACTAGGTGATCCTGGGAGAATTTCTCCATTCCCTCTGCCAGGGTATGAGCAGTATCTACCTGGAATCCTTTCTGCTCCAGAAACCTGGCAATGACATCGGCAATAAGTTGTTCATCCTCAACCAAGAGAATCTTATCCATATTCCCCCTTATTATATTTCACGCTAACTTTATATAATTATATTATGATATATTATATCATCTTCACTTGTTTGACAAGTACTTACTTATTATCTTTCCTTTTCTCCGCGGCGCGCGCCACTATAAGCCCCACTTCATAAAGCACTATCATAGGAACGGCAAAAAGAAGCATGTTCATGATATCCTGTGTCGGCGTTATTATAGCGGCAAAAACCAAGATCACAAGCACGGCATAGTGCCTTTTACGCCTCAAATAGCTCGTTCGTAACAGTCCCGCGTCCGCGAGGAGGCCCATAGCGATCGGTATTTCAAAGATTATACCCCCGACCAGTGTCAGCGCCCCGAAAAACGAGATGTAATTACCGAGAGTTATTTTGGGAGACGCCACCTCCCTGCCGAAACCTATCAGAAAATTAAGCGCGAGCGGAATAGCCACAAAATAAGAAAATGTTATGCCCGAGAAAAAGAACACCAGCGCGAACAAAAGCCACACGGCTATGCGTCTCCTGGTGGCCTTAGGCACGGCGGGCGACAAGAACGCCCAGGTATTATAAAGGATCACGGGAAAAGATATGATAAACCCCGCCAGCAGGGCGATCTTTATGTAAGCTATAAAAGCTTCGGTCGGGCTTATAAAAATAAGTTCCGCGATAAGGTCCTTAAGGGGCCTTCTCATGGCTATCATTATGAGGTCGGATTTTGTGAAGGAAAAAATACTCGCTATCAGAAAGGCGACGAGGCAGAACAATATCCTCTTGCGCAATTCCTCAAGATGACTGATTACATCAAGTTTTTTCGTTTCTTCGGGATAAAAAGCGCTCATTCACTCTTTTTTTCATCTTTCTTTTCTTCGGTGAACTCCTGCGTTCCCTTTTTAAATTCGCTTAATGCCTTGCCAAGGGCTCTTCCGATCTCAGGAAGTTTTGCCGCCCCGAAAATAAGCAGCGCGATAACAAGAATTAATAATATCTCCGGCAAGCCCAGTCCAAACATATGCTAAACCCCCTTCTTACATAAGATCGCCTAATTCTTTGTAATATTCTACCAGTGTTTTATATACCGAAACGGTTGTCTGCATCATCCACGCGGTTAAAGCGATAACCGCTATGGAGATCGATATCTTCACGTACAATTTAGTCTTCGGCCGGAACCACAACGGTATAAGCCCGAGCGGACCGAAGAAAAGAATGGCCGCGGCAATAACCCAGGGCCTGTAGTACCACTTCACTTCCTCTTCTTCATGAAGATCGGCCAGGCTTTCGTCTGTTTTTTCTAACTCGTTCTGGTTGTTCATCGGAATATTCCTTTAACGGCGGGCTTGTAGGAGGAATATAAGGAACGCCGTCTTCAACCGCGCGGAAGACATCTTCGCTTCCTACATACTCGTTGTCCTCGTCGTATAACTCGTGTTCATCGCGCGGCCGCGTGCCGTTGTAATTCTCGTACTCTTCTTCGGCCGCTATCAGTTCGTCTATAACGTTGTTCGTTCCCGCTGTTTCCTTGACCGCCCGTACTATTAATTTGCGTCCCGCGTCGGAGTCGACTTTCCCCTCAAGCACTATCTTCGGGCCTTTCAGGACCCTGACGTCGATCGTCCCGGGAGCAACTCCCATTTCATCCAGCTGCTCAAGTATAAGCTCCTGCAGCTCTTTCTTAGATAGTCCGCTCTCTTCTTCCATGATTCTCCCTCATCTGCTGTACGCCAATAAAGTATACCATATGAAGGGAGAAATGCTAATTTTACGGCCTCGCGAGAAAAGCTACTCCCCGATGATCTTTATAAGCGCCCTTTTCCGGCGCCGGCCGTCGAATTCCCCGTAAAATATCTGCTCCCAGGGGCCGAAATCCAACCTGCCTTTCGTGACCGCGACCACGACTTCCCTGCCCATTATCTGCCGTTTCAGATGCGCGTCCCCGTTATCTTCGCCATTGTTGTGGCGGTAATGCTCGACGGGTTCGTGCGGGGCAAGCTCCTCCAGCCAGTCGTCATAATCCTGCACGAGGCCGGATTCGTCATCGTTGATATAAACACTGGCAGTTATGTGCATGGCGTTTACGAGGCACAGGCCTTCCTTTATGCCGCTTTCCCTTACGGCTTCTTCAACCTGGTCGGTTATGTTGATGTAATCACGCCTGTGGGGTGTTTTAAACCACAATTCCTTTTTATATGACTTCATGGTGCCTCCTAAAATCTGACAAGCCTGTTCCAGGAATCTGCTGTGATCCGGCGAGTTTTAGCTGGCATCTTTGGTTTCTGAAATAACCCAGTTCGCGTAATCTTCGTCCGCGTCAACAACCGGAATAGCCTCGATACACGGGCAGGAATAACTGTGGAGTTCCTTAATGGTTCTTTTCAGTTCAGGCAGCAGCGCCTCCCTGGTCTTGATCAAAAGTACGGCTTCTTCGTCTTTTTGCTCCTTGCCCTCCCATCTATAGAAAGACGTGACTTTATCAAACGTATTGACACATGCAGCAAGACGGAGGGATACGAGTTTTTCGCCTATTTTCATCGCCTCGTCTTTGCTCGAAGCCGTCACGTAAACAATGCACAACCTTTCCATCTTAATCTCCTATTTTCCCCGGCGTATGGCGTACAGGGTTATGGCAACTGCCGAGGTCACGTTGAGCGATTCTACTTTTTCCGAAGTCGGGATGAAAAACAGCTGGTCCGCCCTATCGAGGATCTCCGGCGAAATGCCCCGGCCCTCGCTTCCGAAAGCTACTATGCATTTCACGGGAATGTCCTTTATCCCGGAAATGTCCGCGCTTTTCTTCCCGGAAACCCGGCTGGCAAAAAGGCGATAGCCCTCTTGCTTGAGGCGGTCCACTTCCGGCAGGGCGAATTCCGATACCGGCACATCCAGCACCGCCCCGCTTGAAGCCCTGACGACTTTGGGATTGAATATATCCGCGCAGTCTCCGACAAGCATCACGGAAGAGACTCCCATTGCCGCTGATGTCCTTACTATCGTCCCGAGGTTGCCGGGGTCCTGTATCCCGTCGCACAGGACGATCGGGCCACCCTCACTCCCGGGAAAAACGTTTCTTGAGGCATCGGGCTTTTTGATCACCGCGAGCACTCCTTGCGAATGCTGCAGGGACGATATCTTATCGAACTTCGAGTCCGCTGCCAGGAAAACGGGAACTCCCCTTTTTTCCAATCCAAGGATAAACTCACCGTTTTCAGCGCTTTCCGCAAAAGCGCGGGAGACGAACACGGAATCCACGGAGTGCCCCTTGAGCGCTGCGTCCCTGACTATCTTTTCGCCCTCCGCGACAAAAAGGCCTTCAAAATCGCGGGCCTTCTTCTCTTTCAGAAGGACGCGTATGTTCTTTAGCTGCATGCTGCTTGCTTTTTTCATCTCTCAAACTTTCCTAATCTTTCCCACCACGTATTACTGTCCCAGTTTTTCGCGTCTTCCCACAGCTTCCGGGCCGATCCCGTTTCCAGGTGCTCGGGGGCTTTTTTGAAAAATTTTTCCGCGTTCCGGAACCCCTGGTCGCTATATTCCTTTGCCTGGATCAAACACTCCAGGATGTCCGCGTCTCTGGCGATGACGCCTTCGGGAGTTTTCTGGCCGTCGTATTCTTCCCTCAAACTTTCCAGTTCCGTACGGAGATTTTCTTCTAATGTTTCTACCTGATCAGCAAAAGCCTTTTTCTCCGCCTGCTTCACGTCCAGATACCTGCTAGCTACCTTGTGCATGTCGTTTATCCGCGCTTCGTGCAAATCATTAAAAAGGGTCATCACAAGAACCTTATATGGCTCCACCCCTTCCATCTTGGCCAGGACATATCCTATAACAGCGCACCTGAAGCTGTGTTCGGCCACACTCTCCTCGTAAGGTATGCCGACCATCCACCAACCGCTCCTTTTGATGTATTTCAGTTTTCCCGCTTCGGCAAAAAAATTCAGTACATCTTCGCTCTTCATACACCCTTCCTCCTGCGACGGTTTACTTCATAACAGAAAAGCGTCGTCGCGATAGCCACATTAAAAGAAAGCGCAGCCCCCTTCATAGGCAAAGAGACCCCTTCATCAAGGTGTTTGCGGACGCCGGGCCTGAGCCCTTTTCCCTCAGAGCCGATCACGATAGCCAGCGGAAACTTAAAATCCGCCCGCAGGATGTCAGCGCCGCCTTCTGTTACGGCGCCGATCACCTTTATGCCTTCGTCTTTTGCCCGCTTAACAGCGCCGACGGTATTGGTAACCTTGGCAACTTCGATGTAATTCTCCCCGCCGTTAGCAACGCGCAGGGCAGTTTCATTTACGTGCGCGGATTCATACTCTGGCAGGACAAGCGAAAAACCTCCAAGACAGGCTAAGCTGCGCATTATTGAACCGAGATTCTGGGGATCCGTTACCCTGTCGAGAAAAACCGGGATAGTTTCTGATCCGACGCATTTCGACAATATTTTCGAAAAGGACGTATACCTGTATTCGTCCACCACGGCTATTACTCCCTGTGTGTTGGCGTCTCCACTCAAATGGAGTAACTTATTTTTATCTGCGGATTCAAAGGTGAGACCGGCCCTTTTGGCTTCCCGCACTATTTCGGAAAGATCCTTCCTCTTTTGCAAATATAATTCCCGGATAGTTCCCGGATTGAGTTTGATCCTTTCCAGTACGGGATTTTTTCCGTATAACTTCATCTCTTAAAAAGTCCTATCAGCTGCGCGCGTTCGAGAATATGCCCCTGGATGGCCCTTAGAACGGTGCCCTTATTTGTCCCCATACGAAGATTTGGTTTTGTGTCGATCGCGTACAGTTTAAAAAAATACCTGTGCGCCAAGCCGGGCGGAGGATGCGGCCCTCCGTAACCTATTCTCCTGAAACTATTTATGCCTTGTTCTGTTCCGTCATTCAGGACCGGTTTCGGCGGAACATTCTCTTTTAGTCCGGTCACATCGGCGGGAATGCTGTAAACCACCCAGTGTATCCATGTTCCCATCGGGGCGTCCGGGTCATCCATTATAAGGACAAAACTTTTTGTCCCTTCCGGAGCGTCACTCCATTCCAGGGCAGGTGAAATGTCCTCTCCTCTGCCCGTATAACGAACGGGAATATATTCGCCGTCCTTAAAAGCACTGCTTCGCAGTTCCAGGGCAAAAGAATTCCCCGCAAAAAAAGAACTCGCCAACAGTAGAATACAAACAAAGAGTAAAGGTTTGAAAATTTTACCGGGCTTCATGGCTTTTGATACCTCCTGCGCTTATTCCTTGAGAAGTCCCCTCAATATATCTACGACTTTTTCTGCGTCGGATCTTTCACCGGAAGGCGCCCCTCCCTCTTCACCCTTTTTGGATAAAGCTTCTGTTATCGTATCGACCACTTTTGCCTGTATGGCTTTTGTAAGTATCGGCCCAGGGTAGAACCGGGGGCTGTTCATATCACCTTTTATTTTAAAATCAAACACGATCTCTCCGGACGAGGACCTTAAGTACTGGATAATATCCGGGACTGCGGCTTCCCAGAACCCGGAGCTGGAAGCGTCTTCTTTTACGGCGAACTTAAGGCCTCGCAATCTCAGGGTATTCATTGAGCCGATATTTCCGTTATCAAAATCAAATACGAACGTGCCGGAACACCAGCCCCTTTTTATGTCTATGGGTGAATACCGGTCATAGTAGGGTTTGAACTGTGTGATATCCACACCGCTTACCTCGTATCTGTTGGACATCGTAAGGCGCTCAGTGTCCGGGTCGAGCGAAACGACCCAGCGAACGCGCTGCGACGAGTCCCCGTTTATATCTCCTTCACCTTGACTTTCCATGGAGTTGACGCTCCTGTAATCGTCGGCCAGACCGAGGACGACCTTTCCGTTCACGTCCTCGAACGTCAGGACGGTCGGCGACGGCCGCACGGCTTTATCAAGAAACACGATTTTGCCGCTTTTGATGTCTATCGTATTGGTAAGTTTAACAAAGTCGGATATGTCCCTTTTTGAAGATCTCTTTCCGGCAGTCGGGGCCTTTTCCTTGCGGGGGGCTGCCTTTTCGCCTTCCTTCATCACTTTGTCCATCTCGTTTATGTTAAAACGTCCGTCCGGGAGGCGTTCGATGTTAATGAGGGGCCTTGAGGCCTCTATCCCGGTCACCTCAAGACCGTCAAGAATATTGTCGCCCTTCATTTTATACCGGCACGTAATGGAGTCTATCTTTGCGAGGTCTTTATTTATATACCCCCTCGGGTTCCTTAAGCTGAATCCTTTAACTTCAAGAAGACCGTCCTTTAAATTAAATATGATCCTGTCCACATGCACGAACGGCGGGAGGTTCTTCTTTATGATCGCCTCTGCTGAGACCTGAAAAATGTCGTACCTGAAATAATAAACGACAGCCGCAGCCGCCACAAAAATAATAAACAAAATGATCAATATTTTTTTCACTTCCACACCCCTTCAATAATAGTACCGCACTTGCCGCACTTGCCGTCAGAAAAATCCCCCGACATAATGGCGGAAAAACCTCCCCTCTCTATGAGGGCCGTTCCGCAACCCGGACATATTGTCTCTCCCCGGGTGAGGACGTTGCCAAGATATATATATTTAAGCCCTGCCTTTTTTCCTATCTCCATAGCTTTTTCCAGCGTTTCCGGGGGAGTAGGTACACTGTCGGTATATTTGTAATCCGGATGAAACCTTGAAATGTGCCAGGGGATCTCCTTGCCCGTTTCGGCCAAAAAGGCGGCAATGTCTCCAAGCTCTTCGTCAGAATCGTTCTCTCCCGGGATGACAAGCGTAGTCGCTTCCACCCATATGCCGGCTTCTTTCATGTTACGGATCGAATCCAGGACAGGCTGCAGGCTTCCTTTGCACACCTTACGATAGGTTTCGTCCCTGAAAAACTTAAGATCGACATTCGCGGCGTCCAGGTACGGCCTTATTTCATCTATGGCCTCCTTCGTCATGTACCCGTTCGTCACGAAATTGTTATACAGGCCTTTTTCTTTCGCTATCTTCGCCGTATCGTAGGCGTACTCGAAAAATATCGTAGGTTCGGTGTAGGTATAAGAAATACTGCGGCAATCGTTCCGCAGCGCTTCGGCGACGATCTCTTCCGGCTTCATCTCCTGGCCTTCCATTCCCCCGTCCCTTTCCGACCTTTGAGAGATCGTCCAGTTCTGGCAGAACGGGCAATGAAAATTACATCCCATTGTAGCGATAGAGAAAGCGTACGTTCCCGGAAGGAAATGATACAGCGGCTTTTTTTCGATCGGATCGACGTGGCTGGCTATTACGCTCCCGTAGGCGTAGGTATAAAGTTCGCCGTCTATGTTTTTTCTTACGCCGCAGAAACCGAAATGGTCTTTTGCGATTTCGCAGTGGTGGGCGCAGAGATAACAGTGAACCCTTCCCTCGTCAAGCTTTTCCCACAACATCGCCTTCTTACGCATAGTCATCTGTCTTCTGTTCTGCAAGGGAATCTTTCTCTACGTCAACCTGGAAGTGCTCATCGAGTTTCAGGGTCGAATCAAGGTTTTTCTTGAACCTGAGCACGTGGACGTCTCCTGTCTCATAGGCTTTTGAGGCATTTTCGAGGGATTTTCCTATAAATTCAAACTTCTTATAAAAAAGTCCGAAATCTTTCTCGACCTTAGCGAGATATTCCTGCAATTTTCTCGCTTCCTTCGCGATCTCGATGTTCCGTATGCCGAGGATCACAATCTGTAAAAAGGCGTAAAAAGTATTGGGACTGACGGGTATTACCTTCTTGTCGGTGGCATATTCATAGATCTGGCAGGGGTCCCCGAGGTAATTCTTCTCGGCTATGGTCTCGTAATAAATGGACTCGGAAGGTATAAACAGAAGAGCGAACTCCGTGGTCCCCTTCTCAGGCTTAACATACTTTTCTTTTATCGAATTGATCTGCGTCTTTAAGGCCTTTTCGTAATTTGCCCAGTGCTCTTTCTTTTCGCGGGGATCGCTTGCGGCTAAATACTTCTGGTAGTCCTCTTTCGGGAATTTAGAATCTATCGGGACGACGACGTTTTTGTATTTTATGACCGCGTCTACTTTTTCGCCGCCTTCTATCGCGTATTGCCGTTCCCACATGGCCTTATTTGGAAGGGCTCTTTCGAGCATCTCTTCGAGGATCGTCTCCCCGTAATTGCCCCTGAGCTTCGGCGTCTGGAGAAGGTATTCAAGCGATTGGCCCAACTGCTGGGCCTTTTCCTGCTGCCGGACCAGGTTTCCCACAGTATCGCTCATGCTCTTTATGTGCTTTAAGGTGTCTATGGTGTTGCGGGAGAGAACATCTTTGGACTGTTCGACCTCGCGGCGGGTGTTGTCCATGGTTTCGCGCACCTTGTCGGAAAACACATTCAGTTTTTCACTCAGTATGGACTCGACTTTTTCGTTTACATCGCCGCTTTTTCGGGTCCGTAAAAATATAGCCGCCGCCAGGGCTACCAGAACTACAAGTAGGACTATTATAATAGTTTCCGCTATCATATTTTATATAGTACTACTATGCCTTGGGGATATCAAGGGGTATTCTACTGAGCCATCAGCTTTTGCGCAGTACCCTCCAGATCAACGGCTATCTCGGTCTCGTTCACAAAATCCAGGTTTTTGTCGTATTTAATGAGCTTGTCGCCCATCATAACGATTACTCCCCCGTCTCCGGAAGCGACCATCTTGCCGTTCATTATCATACCTACCACCAGGCCCTGGGTCCTGCTGGGTCTGGTAGCGGTGGTCACTCTTCTTTCCGCGGGCGCGGCAGGGGCTTTTCTTGCCGCTGCGGGCTGGGCAAAAGTAATGGCAGGAAAGACTGTGCACAGAAAAAACACCATACAAGCGGTAAAGATCTTACGCATTTTACGTCCTTTCTTTAAATTTTTTGAAGATGGCTCATGCTATATAGGATCACTTTTTCCTGTTAAATTTAAGGTAGACGATGCCGCCGATAACAAGGAAAGCGAATATTAAAAAAGTGGTCAACTTTTCCATATAAACCCCTTATTATTTAAAATCACGACCGATCATGCCGAAATTATAATAAGAAGCCCTATCGCCAGTGTCAAGACCGACCATAGCCGCAGTATCACAGGCGGTTTTTCCTTCCAGAACTTGATCATGGCTTTGATGCCCTTCTCCCCCATCATCATGCATATAACAAGCGAGGAAACAAAAAGGATGCCCAAAACCGCTATTACGAGGGGCACCTTGCACTGAAGCGCCGCAAGCAAAAAGATGATACCGATAACCGTCTTGATGCCGCACGACCAGTAAGTGCGCTTCCCTTTTTCAACATAAGATATCATCTGCTTCAATACCTCAGGCCTGAAAAGGACCACGACACCGATGATCGCTAATAATATGCCTATTAACCTGACTAGTCCAACCATGCTCCACCTCCTTAAGAACACACTATCTATATATACCTGTTATTTAGTAATATGGCAATAGCTGCCTGCAAAATTGCGTCTTTTCAATTTGATTGACAAACGCCTAAAGTAGACGTATTATATAAATTAATAGCAAGAATACACTATTTTTATTGCTTGTTGCTATTTCACATCGTTTTTTAACAGTCCTATTTTATCCGCTTGGCTTACCAAAAAAGGGGGTTCAGATGAATGCTCGAAGACCTCTCTTCAAAGTAGTTTCTTTAATAGTTGCTTTTACCTTTTTCATATCCCAGATCGGATGGGCAAGTGGCGACCAGTACATTCCCTTCGATGAAACCCAGACCCAGAGTCAATTTTTAGCCGCCGAACAGCTCCAAAGATTTTCGGACATAAAGAACAACCTCGTTGAACAACACAATAGCGTATCAAGCCCGCCCCTGCAAACAGAAGAAGAAATTATAAATTACCTTTATAGCGCGATCAGCCCTCAAGACTACACAACGCTGGAGCAGCTTGAGAATAACTATAACGCGAGCGTCGCTGAAAAAGAGGCGGCCTGGCAGGCCTTTACTTCCCAGAAGGCCCTTTTGGAGGATTACTACAAAACTCTTGACTACTTAAGCGCCTCCCTTCAAAGCATCTATTCCCAGATCGAGAGCGTCAAACAGAAAAAAGCCTCAGTGGAACAAGATAAACAGGCGGCCCAGAATAAAATTACAGACCTTGAAAGCCAGCGCGCCACCAAGGATAATTCCGCTCAAAACAAACTGCAGGAAGCGGCGCTGCTGGAATCAACCATCAACGACCTGAAGAATGCTTTGTCACTTCTCAATGATGAAAAAACGGTACGCAAGAAAGACCTGGACGATGCCGAAGCTCTCTACAACGAAAAAACCTCGCAAAAAGAAACCCTTGAGTCAGACCTCAGCAGCCTGCAGGGTGACATCAGTGCGAAGCAGGCGGAACTTCAAGCCGCAGAAGACGCGCTTGCCCTCGCGCAATCAGAATACGACAGCGCTATCGCGGACGTCCACTCCGCACTCGGTCCGGCTTTTGATATACACACATCCACTTATGACAAGATCTACGACGGTGACGGAAACCTTATCGGCGTGAATATCCCCGGGCACTCTCCTGATGCGGCAAAAGAATCCATTTTACTTACTGCGCTATATAAAGATGCGGCACTGCAGGCGGCACAGGACCTGGTCACGCAAAAACAAAACGAACTTGCGGTGCTCCAGGCAGCATATGATACAAAATTAACCGAATACAACGCGCTTCTTACCGAATATAATGCCGCAAAAACCGCCTACGAAACCGCCCTGGCAGCTTATCAAGATAAAACAAGCGCGGTAGACGCCCTGCAGGACGATATAACCCAGAATGAAATAGACCTATTGTCCGATTACGAACAGATAAGAGTGCTTGAACACGACATAAATGCCCTTGATGAAGAAATAACTACTACAACAACACATTATCAGTACCTCGGGAGCATGTTAAATGATCTCAGTGAATCCCTTGCCAGACTCAACACGAGAGGAGCTGAACTGGAAGACCTTTACGCAAAAACGTTAAACGACATCGAGCAAGAACTGGAAGACACGGGAACAAATGACAAGCTGTACGAGTTTAGGGCGGCAGTAGAAAATGAAAGGAGAGCAAAAAGCGCTTACATAAGCGCGCTTGAAGCGAGAAGTCAGCTTATAAACTCCCTTAGGAAGCCGGATAAAAAACTTCAACTGGACATTCTGGAAGCCATTCTGGGCGCGCCTGTCTTTATCCCGGGGGAAGAACAAGGTGAAATTCAGTCCTCGTATGACAGTCAAACGATCGTGTTGACGGCGGAAGAGATAAACAACCTGCTTTTAGCCGTGGAAAACGACATCGTTCTTGCGGGAGGAAGGACGAGTTCGGAGACAAGAAGAAACAGGGAAGCTGTCATCCGGTCGCTGCGGGAAAACTACAACAAAGTCTTCGGAAAAGAACCGACCGACCGCATACTCAGCGCGTTTTTGGACATCATCACAAAAACCAAGATTCCCGCCATAAGGCTTTTTGAAGTCATAAAAAGGATACAGGATAAAAACCTTAAGGCCACCGAAGACGAAAAGTTAGACGTGGAAGACTCCGCCATAGACCCCGGAGACATCGATCAAGAAGCGGGAAACAATCTCTTGCGGAACATCATAAACAGGCTTCAAGATAATAGCGT
>JBAROI010000170.1:0-3700 GCA_049642015.1 Candidatus Omnitrophota bacterium
GGGGTTATTTTTAATTGATCCCGGGTCTCCCCCTCGCTTCGCTCGAGGTCGCCCGGGATGACATATTCTCTTGCCTTCGGCAGTTTCCGGGATGACATATATTTATTCGGGTTCGTCCGGGATGACATATTTGTACAAGATTCCTCGACTCGGCCTTCGGCCTCGCTCGGAATGACAGGTTGTGGATTCCCGCTTTCGCGGGGCCCGTTAGAATTAAATCTCTAACGGGGCGGGAATGACAAAAGGGTGTTCCCCTATCAGGAGAGTGGGAGGGAGAATGCGAAGGTGCTGCCTTTGCCGTATTCTGACTCTGCCCAGATCTTACCGCCGTGCTGTTCAACGATCTTTTTGGATATTGCAAGGCCCAGACCTGAGCCGCCCGGCCCTGTTCCTTCAATGGTCGGGAGTCGAGAAAAGCTTATAAAAAGCTTGTCGATATTGTATTCCCTTATCCCCCCGCCAGTATCTTTGACAGAAATGCGCACCTCGTCTCTTGTTTTTTCAGTTATGATTTCAACGCTGCCCTTATCGGTGTATTTTATTGCGTTATCGACTAAATTCATGAGTACCTGTACGATCATGTCGCAATCAATTTTCATTTTTGGCAGATCTTTTCCCAGGCGGGTTGACAGTTTTAAGCCTTTGTTTTCGGCAAGTGGGAGCATCTCTTTTTCGACTTCATCCGCCAATTCGTTAATATTACATTCTCCCGGTTTAAAATCATATTTTCCGGCGGACAATTTCTGGTAATCCAGAATGTTGTTTATCAGATGTGATAACCTGTCGACGTTCCTTTCTGTAAGATCAATGAATTTCCCTTGTTCAGTAGGGATCTTTTTGCCTGCCTTGCCTTTTATAGCGAAAATACGCTGCTTGATGGCCGCAAGCGGGGTCCTGAGTTCATGGGACACGGTATTGACAAATTCGTCTTTAAGCTTATCCAGTTTCTTGAGCTCGGTTATGTCGGATTGTACTGAAATGCTGTGGAGTATTTTTCCTTCGGGGTCCCTGGCGGCGTCAACATTGAGTAAAACAGTTCTTTCCTCGCCTGTTTTTGTAATTATGTCCATCTCTTCGTCTCTTATTTTGCCAGTTTCCTTCCATCGTTTTAATAACTCTTTAGCCTTCTCGCGCGAGGACGGCGCGTAAACCGTATCAATAAGAGTTTTCCCGATAATTTCTTCGCAAGCATATCCAAGCGCTTTCAAAGCGCTCTGGTTAATATCTATTATTTTCCCCTTGGGTGAGATCATGTAAGAATAATTGGGGTCATTTTTAAAAAATTGCTCGAATTTTTCCTCGCTTTTCTGCAGCGATTCTTCCAGCTTGATCCGCTCTTCGACTTCCCGGGCCAGTTCGTCGCGTGAGGCGGTAGTCTTTTTTAAATTCTCCGTCATCGCATCGAAAGCTCTTGAGAGCTGGCCGATCTCGTCATCCGAAGTCGTCCCTACCTTATGATCCAGATGCCCCTGGCCGATTATTTCGGTTCCCAGATGTAAAGTTTCGATGGGCCTGGTAATGATCTTCGAGATAAATACGCCCAGCAGCCATGCTGCAAGCGGGACAATTATTATTATAGCCGTAAAAAGGAGTCTTATTTTTACCAACGGAGCCAGGGCTTCTTTTTCATCGATCTCAGCCAGGAGTAGCCATTCCGTTCCGCGTATATGATCGTTTACGCCCAAAGCCCTCGTTCCCCTGTAATCCTTATAAATAAAAGGCTTGAATGGATGCGCTTTATCTCCAAACTTTTCAATGTCTTTAAAGGCCCTTCTAATGCCCTCAGTGTCAACCCTTTGCATAAAGAGGACATTTTCCTTAAAGCGGCTGGGAGAGATCATATACCCATCTTTATTTACCAAATAAACTTCTCCTGTTTTTCTCAACCCGGTGCGGTCCAGGGTTATGTTAAAAATATTATCGGATGAGGAAATAATTACCATCACTCCCAATAGTTTGTTTTCCAGCGAAAGCGGCCCGGAGAGATAAATGGACGCGTCACTGTCTTCAACCGGGATAAGGAACAGGTTGTCCCCTTTTCGCCCTTTTATGAAAAACATTTCATCAAAATAATTTTTACCCTCCAAGGTCTTGTCGGTTGAAACTATTACTTCGCCCTTTAAACCCATTATAAATATATTCCTTATACCACTTATCGAGGACATGGCGTCGCGCAGGATCCTCGCCATTTTTCGTTTATCCTCAGCGTTCTTGTTTTTATTGTAATCTTCTAAAGATAGACGCAATTGCGTCCTGCTCGAAACCAATCTTAGTGTCTCGAGTTCTCTCTCCAATGTGGTTTCGATGTGGTGCGCTCTTGAACGAGCGGTTGTTTCTAAATGTGCGGATATTGCGTCAAGCAGATTGTCCCTGGACATCGTATAAAAAACAGACGCTGATATGCTTGTAAGTATTATAGCTACAACAAAAAACGAAAGGCTTATTTTAGTGCTTATCTTCATAGCTAGAACGATCCCTACCTTATTTCCTTTATCTCTTCTTTGCTTATGGTTGTGCTCCCGCCTCCAAGGTCAAACACGATATATGTTTTAGTTTCTTTCAATATGGCCCCTTTTAGCACCCCGCCGTTTTTGAGCAGGATAAGTCTTGGCCTTTCGGCTTCAGGAGCAGCCTCTTCAGAGGGTATCGCCCTTCCCGGTTCTACTGAGGGTGCTTTTCCGAAAAGACCTTCTATATTGGAGCCGGTAAGTATCCAGTAAGGAGGCGTCTTTGTAAAAAAGGAAGTGACGGCCGTTTTCTTTTCGTGCCCTACGAGGAATCCGGTTTTTCTGTCGTAATACCAGGTGCCCGAAAACGCCCCCCGGAAAATGGTAGCAGTTACCGCGTAAACTTCCCACCGTTTCCATTTTTTTATTTCATCCTCGAAGGTGCCACTGAAAACAAAGTCTACGCCTGATTTGCCGCCTTTTGTCCTTTCCGAAGGAGGGATCCATATCGGGCCTAATTGGTCCAGCTCAAGCGGACGGCCGTTCCTTCTTCTCATCCACAGGTTTACCATGACCTTGCCGTCTTTCGGGTTTGGCTTGGCGAAGGGGCTGCCCAGGATCCCTTTCGGGTCATCCGCGATGACTTCAAAGTAAGTATTATTTACACGCTTAAAGGTAAGTTTGCAGCTTCCCGAGAATCCTTTGGATCTGAGCTGGTATTTCAGGTAGGCTCCGTCCTTGAGGGACGCGGGCATAAAACCGCCGCACCCTGTTGAGGCAGATAAAGAGAGCGCCAGTATGATCAAAAGAAGTCGCCTGCGCATATGTATGTATTTTACTATATTAATGAACCTAATCCAGCAAAAAAGGGACTATTTTTAATTGATCCCGGGTCTCGGCCTGCGGCCTCGTCCGGACCCCGTTAGAAATTTATTTTCTAACGGGGCGGGATGACATATTTTTTCGAAAATGGGTCAGACAGCTTCTATTGTTGAAGGTGGTTTGGTCGTAATGTTATTTCCTTTACGTCCATGTTATTACTTCCTAGATAACGGTTTAGACCACAAACAGACTGTTTGTGGCAAAGTTCGGTTCGCTGGTCAGATGCACTCCCAGCTTGCGCAGGCCGGCCTCATCTCCGGGTGTGGGCATGTGCGTAAGGTGCACATCACAGCCGCGAAGGTCTATCAATTTTTCCATGGCCAGCTGAGCGGTAGTATTTGTGGCCGCGCTTATGCTGAGGGCTATAAGCG